>JAGCWG010000523.1 GCA_017961965.1 Bacteroidaceae bacterium
CCAATGCTGATGGACGTAGATATACGTTCACTTTCTTAGTCTTGTCATCAGGGTTTGAATAGTAGAAACCGACTGGCTCTTCACAGTTGAATGTGATTGAGTCAGCAGAGTAATCCTCACTGTACATATTCTCTCCATCATAGATTGTTCCTACGAGAGCGTTGTCAATGTCAGCGTATGGCTTGAGGTATGCCTTCTTGCCATCGACCTTATGGCTTGCACCTTCGTACATGCACTGGCACACAAAAGCGTTTGGGTAAAGTGAGTTGTATCGATATACTGTCTCTGAGTAGTCTTGTGTAAGCTCTATATCTTTTGCATCAGCCTTCTTGATGGAAACGATGTTCTTCTTTGCAGTCAGAGACTTTGGTGCATCTTTGGCAGCGAGCTTAGCATTTACGCCAGCAAACTTGCTTTTCATACTTTTGAATGTTTCAGAGCGATGTCCTGAGAGAGGTGACTTCTGTACACGAACCTGTGCAGAAGCACTTACTGTTGCAAATGCAACAAATGTCATGAGTAATTCTTTTTTCATACACGTTTGTATTTTATAGTTATAAATATTGTTTTTTACTATATATATCTTTGGTCGTATTATGTCATATACTATGACTAAAAACAATCACGGTGCGAAGATAGGTGTTTTTTGACAATCTGTCAATGCTTTTGAGGCTTTATTTACGAAATGTTGGTAAAAATATATCTTTTTCTTTCATTTTCTTGCTTCCTTTGGCGTAATGCCAAACTGCTCCTTGAAGCATTTTGCGAAATATTGGGAAGAACTGAAGCCTACCTTGTAAGCTACTTCTGCGATGGTGAGCGTTGTGGTCTGCAGGAGGCGGCGACCTTCGTTCAGTCGTATATTGCGTATGTATTCTGAAGCGGAGCTTGTGTCAGAATATTTCTGGAAACGACGATAGAAGTTTGAACGACTGATGTTCATGTCCTGTGCCAATTGTTCGTTGCCGTAGTTTGCGTTATCAATATTCTGCATTACGAACTGACGCACCTTCTCCATGAACTCCTCTGCTTCTCGTTGTCTATACTCTGTACTGTCAAACTCGTTGGCGGTATCTGATTGTTCTTGTGTGACACTGGTGGTAGGTGTTTCTTTTGCATTCTTTTTGCGGGTGAAAAAGAATGCAATGGTACAGAACAGCGCAAGAACTGCTAACACGACACCGACGATATAAGGCGTTGGCATCGGCACACGGAATGTGCGGAGTGCCTGTGGTTTAGTCCATCGTCCGTATTCATCGCGGCACTTCACCTCAAGTGTGTACCTGCCACAGGAGAGCGAGTCGTATGTAATCTCATTGTTCCCTGCTTCTGTATATTTCCATTCTGTTGTGTGTGCAAAAGGTGAGAAACCTTGCTTAACAAAGCGATAAGCGTATGAAATAACGCCAGAATGCAGATGGTTGAGCGTAGATACGTGTGTGGAATCAATGAGGACGATATGTTCGTCAGATTGTGCCTTGTCAAGTTCCTTGCATGGAGCAATGACGAGGAAAGCGCCGATACCACCTACGCATACACTGTCACCTGCGAGGGTGATGTCTGTAAAGTATTCGACATCGATGTGTGGCTCATTGGCATGAATTACTCGCTCTGCTTTAGTTCGTGGATTGCTTTCCGTGATACATTTCTCTGTCAATGTCCATTGATGTCCGTGTTTGTCTGTTATGGATGGCAGAGCGTTCGGTACAGTTGAGAATGTGAGTTTATTATCCTTCCAGTCCACAAGCCTGACAGTACCCACGGAATCCGTGAGTTGTTCCAACTGATGTTTGTGGTAGTCGTAACGCATCACTTGCTTCTCTGTTCCGATAAGCAGTTTGCCTGAGCCTATGTCGTTTAATGCACTTATGTAGTTTGGCACTTTACCCTCAGTACACTCTTCCCAGTGTATTTGCATTCCCTCATGCCATGCGTGAATAAGCCGTTTGCCGTTGCATGTCCATACTCCGGCTTTGTCATGGCATTTTGCCAGTACCTTTTGCGTGGAAAGAGGAGCGGGTGATGCGTTGTTAGCCATGAAAGACATTTCGCCAGTCTTTGCGTTGTATAGCGAGAGACGTGTTCGACGCTGATAAATCCAGTAGTAGTCTCCTTCACGGACAATGCGGTCAACCATAACCTGATACCCAAGCTTTGATGTCATGGCTTTCACCTCGTGACGCTTTATTGCGCCTTGTGTCCATGACAGTGCAAAGGTGTGTGGCGAGTTGCCCGGAACCCAAATATTGCCCTTGTTGTCACTGATGATTTTACCAATCAACTTTTTCTCTGTCGGCAGGAAGGCTGTTGTGGACAATCGTGTTATGCGGGCGCCGTTGACTGTGTAGGCATATATGTCATCCATGGTACTTACCCACATTATGTCATGTTGTGTGTCAAGCACCATGTTATTCACTTCCTTGCTGAAGTTATTTGGCATAATCTGATCATCCTGAACCGTGATGCGTCCGTTCTCCTCGTACTTCACCACGCCTTTGCCCCATGTTCCAACCCAATAGAACTTACGGTCTTTGCTTTCGACGATGTAGCTTGCAGCGGCATCTAAGTCCCAAGGACGTTTCTCGAGAGCGTTCGTAGCTTTCTTGATACGGTAGATACCGCCACGGAGTATGGTTATCCACAATGTGCCTTTGGAGTCAAGCATCATCTCCTTCACTTCCTCACGGCTGTTTGTGCCGATGTTCAGTTCCTTTTCAGCCTTACCGCCTTTGTCGAACTTTATGATGCTCCGTGCTACACCGACCCACATCTTGCCGTCGCTATCCATGCAGATGCAATTTACCTTCTTGCGTAGGAGTAGCGGATGTGCCACATTCTTGATTTGCTCTGTCTGTTTATCGAGGATATATAGTCCCATGCGTGTGCCGAACCATATCCTGTTGTGACGGTCTTCGCAAAAGCAGGTCACTTCATCATTATCCATGATGCCTTTGCCCACGTCTTTGCTATTATATACCTTGATGTTGTAGCCATCGTCACGACACAATCCTTCACCATTCGTACCATACCAGAAGTAGCCTTCCTTGTCTTGCATCATCAATGCAAGGCTTGGAGACGGCAGCTTACTTTGCGTTGGTAGTTCACGAAATACAATGTTATCCATTGATGTACTTTGTGCCTCGATGGATGTGAATTGCAATACAAAAAGTGTTATTAGTAATATGTATTTGTTGTGAAAATGTAACATCTGACAGTTTTTCTTTATGTGTAATTCTGTCGCAAATATACAACAATATCATTGCATTAGGCATGTGTTGAGACGATTTTATACATTATCTCTCCTATATTTACCATACACCGATGGCTTATTACATATCTTTGCGCAAAATTAAGTCATTACAAATTACTCAACTTATAACAATGTTTTTTCAGACTATATCAATCCAAAGTATTTGCAGAAGATGTCTGGTGATGATGGCTCTGACTGCAATGACAGTTACTGTAGCAAATGCTCAGCGCATACAGCAACGCCTTGGACGTGGCGTTGTGGCAGTTCAGAATGGTTCGAGTGTTACCGTCACATGGCGTAGGTTGGCACAGGAACCAGAGAATGCCAAGTATAATGTGTATATAAGGAAGAACGGAGCAACGGACTATGTGAAGATAAACAATACTCCACTCTCAAACACCAACTATAAGACAACTACAACATCTGTACCTCTTGGTAGTGAGGTGGCTGTACGTGTGGTGACAGTCTCAGGCTCTGACATGACAGAAGGTGAGCTGAGCACTCCGTTCAAGTTTAAGAGTCTCGACCTGAGGAATATGTATATGAACATCTTGTTCAACAACAGTCCTCTTGACAATGCGGGCTATGATACTAAGTTCTGCTGGCCTGTTGACCTCAATGGTGATGGCGAGTATGACTATGTCGTAGATAGAAACTCTACAACGCAGGAGCGTCACTACCTCGAAGCTTACCTTGCTGATGGCACATACCTCTGGACTGTTGACCTCGGACCTAACGAGATGAGTTCTGCAGGACAGGACGACCAGATTTGTGCCTACGACATTGACTGTGATGGCTATGGCGAGGTGCTTGTGCAGACATCTGACGGTACGCGCTTCTGGGACAAGAATAATAATACGTGGGGACTATACGTGAATGGTAGCACCACAGGTGATACGGATGGTGACGGAATCATTGATTACAATACGCAGAGTACAAGGAATGCGCCTAAGTATTTTTCTGTTATCAATGGTATGACAGGTGCGGAGAAGGCAAGTGTGGAGCAGTGGTATGACGAAGCGTACAACCGTACCAACAAGTCTTCGCTTATGGGCGATGAGTACAACCGTCATGTAGGTCACGTCGGTATCTTCTATCATGATGGCGTTCATCCTGCATTGGTCATGGAGTGGCACACACGTACTGCGTCAGGAGTGCATCAGTACCGCAATTCTGCCTTTGCCTATGATTTCTCATCAGGCAAGGCTCAGAATTGGCATCAGTTGTTTATGAAGGGTACTGGTGGTCCTGCTTTCCACCAGATTCGTATCTTTGATGCTGATGGCGACGGAAAAGATGAGATGAGTACTGGCTCATACTGTATGGATCATGATGGCAATACTCTATATAGTGCAGGCATTGCACATGGCGATCGCCATCGTACATCGGACATTGACCCGGAGCGTCCGGGACTTGAGACGTTCTCCGTACAGCAGTATGCAGACGATATGCTCGGACAGATTCTCTTCGATGCTGCCACGGGTAAGCCAATACGCAAGTGGTACCTCAGTGCCGTTGGTGATATCGGTCGTGGTGAGTGTATGGATATTGACAAGTCACACCTCGGATGGGAGATGTGGTCAACGATGGACGGCAGCGTGTATGATGCCAAGGGTGACAAGATAACAGGTCTCACAAACACTTATCCTACTGAGGGTATATGGTGGGATGAGGAACTGGACCGTGAGATTGTGCAGTCGTCTGACAGCCATTACAATGTGTATGTGCAGGACTACTATAAGGGACGACTCATTGAGATAGCAAAACTCTCTGGTTATCGCTATATCACGAGCTACGGTAAGCGTGCTAAGTTCTGGGGCGACATCATCGGTGACTGGCGTGAGGAACTTGTCCTCAATCACATGGAGAACGGAGTGAACGTGGGTATCGTGGGATTCACAACCGACTACACGACTTCCGTAAATAACATATACTGCTTGCAGGAAGTCCCACATTATCGTGGCGACTGTACTACAAAGGGCTACTATCAGTCTCCTAATCCTGGATTCTATCTGGGATATAATATGCCTCGTCCACAGCTTCCTCCATGTATGGTGACTGACCTTGTGGCAAGGCATGGCGGTGGATGGACTATCTATGACCATGTTACTCCTGCCACTTATACCGACGGCAAGACACTTTTACTTGACCTTACTCTCGGAAATGACAAGGTGACAATGGCAGACGGTGCTAAGCCAGCAACGGTTTATGCCATGCCTGTTAAGGGACAGGCCGTCACATTTGACGGTGACGTGACAGGAGACTTCGACACGTGGAAGTCACAGCAAGGAACGCTTGTCCTTACTGGTAAGAACACTTCGACTGGTACGACATACATCTCAGAGGGTACGCTCGTGGTTAATGGCGAGGTATCTGGTGACATTGACGTGCGTGCCCGTGGTACACTGTCAGGCTCAGGTGTAGTGAACAATGTCACGTTTGAAGGTGCAATGAACTATGAGGGCGGACGCATCATGCCGCTTGGTACTCTTACATTTGGCAAGGGACTTACTCTCAATAAGAAAACATATATAGAGATGGACATTGACCAGAATGCTTTGGTAAGCGTTGTCGGTAACTTGAATGTAACAGCCAGTGTGATATTCACAATCAATAGCACAAATCCTGTTGCTGGTGAGTACAAGCTCATTGAGTATAGTGGTGAGATGACTGGC
>JAGCWG010000524.1 GCA_017961965.1 Bacteroidaceae bacterium
CACTTGACCAGACAGACAGCCGCGTGTTCATGGAGCTTGACCAGTTATATAAGAAGCTGCAACGTCCTTTTGCAGAACGTCTCCAGAACTATGAGGCTCTGCCATCTGTCGTTGCCGAACGTGATGACCTTATCCTTGAGCATGCCACACTTCTCAACCAACTCGGAAGATACGAGGAGGCAAAGGCAATCATCGACGGTCACGTGTTCCATCCATGGGAAGGTGGCGAAGGCAAGGTATCTGGACAATACCAGTTCTCTCGCCTTGAGATAGCCAAGAAGATAATAAGCGAGGTAGAGCAGAACCAAGAACAGGTGGAGCGACTCAATCATGCCATCCAGCTTCTTGAGGAATGTCTCGTATTCCCTCCATCACTTGGTGAGGGCAAGTTGTATGGTGCACAGGACAACGACTTCTACTACTTCCTCGGAACAGCATTTGAGCTTAGGGCAAAAGCATATCAGGACAATGGCCAGACATACGAAGCTGAGCGTTTCTTCAGCAAGGCAAACAAGATGTACCGTCTCGGTACACAAGGCCCTACTGAACCAGCAGCAGCACTCTACTACAATGATGCAAAGCCAGACAAGATATTCTATGCAGCCCTTTGTTACAAGGCACTTGGTGACGAAGCCATGGCAACAGGCCTCTTCCACAAGCTTGTGTCATACGGAGAGAAGCATATCTTCGAGAATATCACGATGGACTACTTTGCCGTTTCGCTCCCTGACCTCCTTGTGTGGGATGGAGACCTCAACGAGCAGAACCGCATCCATTGCAACTACATGCTCGCCCTCGGTCACTACGGACTGGGCAACGAGTCAAAGACAAAGCAGTACCTCAACGAAGTGCTCAGCATGAATGTCAACCATCTTGGTGCTATCAGCATGAAGACGATGATGAGGTAATCAAATCGACAAAATTAAATTTAATAGTAGCTAAATATAGTTCTATCCGAGCAGGGGCTAAGTAGTGACTTAGTTCCTGCTTATTTATTAGTACACAATATCAGTTTACAAGTTTTTACATATTTTTAGTTACATATTATTCATCAATCAATAATTTTTGTGTATATTTGCGAGGATTTTGAGTCGACAAGTTATATTGATGGGTCTAAACACAAGCACCAATAGACTAAAAACTCAGAAACTAACGAACATAAAACATGGTTCAACAACATTTTGTGTAGGTAATTTATTTTTACCACGAATTACACTAATTTTCACGAAAGTGGAAGTTCATGGCTGTTTTCATTACACGAAGAATTGCTCGTGCAATTACGAATAACACGAATCTGGTACAACGACATGAAACCGGACGGCATTCGTGCCATTCGCAGACAACACGAGTTGTCTTAGTGTAATTAACAAGAGGACTTGAAAGTTCGTGTCCATTCGTGTAATTCGTGGGCAGGAAAAATCTCCAATACGAATTCGTGTGAGACCATAGTTAAAGATTGCTCGTATTCGATTTACAAGAACTTCTAACTTCCTGACTCAACTTTTAACTTTTAATTTTTAAC
>JAGCWG010000525.1 GCA_017961965.1 Bacteroidaceae bacterium
ACCGAGGTCGATGAATACACCGTAAGTAGTGATGTTCTTAACAGTACCCTCGAGAATCTGACCCTTTTCGAGCTTAGAGATGATTTCCTTCTTCTGCTGCTCGAGCTCAGCCTCGATGAGTGCCTTTTGGCTGACAACAACGTTACGGAACTCCTGGTTGATCTTAACGATCTTGAATTCCATTGTCTTGCCAACGAATGTATCGTAGTCGCGGATAGGCTTAACGTCGATCTGTGAACCTGGGAGGAATGCCTCTGTACCGAATACATCAACAATCATACCGCCCTTAGTGCGGCACTTAACAAATCCCTTAACGATTTCGTTGCTCTCAAGAGCAGCGTTTACGCGGTCCCATGAACGAGCCTGACGAGCCTTCGTGTGAGAAAGAACGAGCTGACCCTTCTTGTCCTCCTGGCTTTCGATGTAAACCTCAACTGTGTCACCAACCTTGAGGTCAGTAGCGTAACGGAACTCGTTGCGTGCGATGATACCGTCGCTCTTGTAACCGATGTTTACAACTACTTCACGATCGTTGATTGAAGTAACTGTACCATCGATAACCTCGTTGTCGTTTACATTGTTGAGAGTGCTCTCGTAAGCCTTTGCCTGAGCTTCCTTGTCAGAAGCAGCAACACCGTCGTTCTCGAATGCTTCCCAGTCGAAACCTTCCAGCGGTTTAATTTCCTTAATTGCCATAAAAAATAAAAATTGTTTAGTAATTAATAAAGTGAGACATTATATTGATAATGAATGTTTCTGTGCACTCTGACTCGTGTGAGCCGGCATAATGCACCAAAAACGGGCGCAAAGTTACGAAATTCTTTGCGTCCTACCAAATAATATTCTGATTTTCTTTATACAAGTGCATTAGTTTCCTGATTTGGGAACACTACTAATGGCTTAAACGTCTTTGCTTCCTCAAAATCCATGAGGGCGTATGACATGATTATGATGATGTCGCCTACCTGTACTTTTCGTGCTGCGGCACCATTGAGACAGATGCATCCGCTACCTCTCTCGCCCTTGATGACATAAGTGTCAAAGCGCTCACCATTGTTGTTGTCACAGATGTAAACGCGCTCTCCGGGGATGAGGTTTACTGCGTCCATTAAGTCCTCGTCGATAGTTATGCTGCCCATGTAGTTGAGGTTAGCCTCAGTCACACGACAGCAATGTATCTTCGATTTCATTACTTCTATCTGCATACTCTGCTTAGATGATGTAAAATATGTTTATGTGTTGTTTGAAATTAAAAAAGTAGTAAGAACGTTATCTGATTGGCTGCTTTATGCCTCCTCAATGAGTCCTTATCGCTCATCATCGATTACAGATGTCTTAACGCCTTTTTTATTCCAAAGATTATTTATATTTAATATTGTCGATAAGTCTGATAGGAGTCTTGCCACAGAATACTGTGATGCAACCCTGTATATGCTCAGCATCCTTCCAGCTGCTTACAGATGCAAGAGTGTCAGCATTCACGATGTCGTAGTACTGAACCTCAAGACCTTCTACGCTGTTGATGCGCTCAATAACCATCTGCTTAGTTTCCTCAACAGTATGACTCTTTGCATAGTCAACGCTTGCCGTGAGAGCTTTGAATATATAAGGTGCAATGGCTCTTTCCTCTGGAGCGAGAAGAGTATTACGGCTTGAGAGTGCAAGTCCGTCCTTCTCTCTTACTATTGGACATGGGCAGATTTTGAGGCGAAGAGCCCATTCTGCCTTCTGCTGACGATAGTCGTTGACCATTGCCTTGATGACAGCAATCTGCTGAAAATCCTTTTCTCCGAAATAAGCCTTGTCTGGCTCGACAAACATAAATAGCTTACTTACAATCTGGCATACGCCATTGAAGTGTCCTGGACGAAACGCACCTTCCATTACGCTGTCTGTTGGAGGGTAACTGAAAGAACGAGTGTCAGGCTCTGGGTAAACCTCTTCTACTGTAGGCGCAAAAACAATTGTTGTGCCCTGTTTCTCGAGGAGCTTGCAGTCAGCCTCAAGAGTTCGTGGGTAATTTTCGAGGTCATTCTTGTCGTTGAACTGTGTAGGATTGACGAACACGCTTACGACTGTGACATCATTTTCATTAACGCTGCGGCTTACGAGAGACGCATGTCCCTTGTGGAGCGCACCCATTGTTGGCACGAGTCCAACTGTCTTATTTTCAATTCTGAAGGCATCAATCTTTTCCTTCAGTTCCTTTACTGAATTAACTATGTCCATCTTTCTTTCCTTTAGCGTACTCCCCAATGGAAGCACCTATTGGTTTTAAAAATCGTGCAAAGTAACGGATTATTTACCAAAGTAAGAAATGAAAACAAGAAAAAATGATGTAAAAACATTTTTTAATGACATTTATAACAATTTTTGACGTATTATGAAGTATGTGAAAAATGATATTGCCTGTAATCCCTTTATCGTTCATAGAGAGATTATTTTAATAGAATGAATCCAAAAAATCCAAAATGATGTCAGAAAAGGGTAGGGTAAATGTGAAAATACTTATGGATGCAAGGATTAATGAATGAAAATCACATATTTTAGGTATTGCATATATGTGGAATAGTCCATACCTTTGCAACGTCAAAACAAAATGACAGATGTCGTGAGACATTCACACAATTAGAATTCGTAACCATATAATGTTTAGAGATTAAAATCAACCTGCATATCACCCGCTCGGGATGATATGCAGGTTGTCTCTTTTTCTGTGATCGTCATGTAAACATGTGATTTCTTTTGCCAAATATTAGTCTTCAGCTACAATAG
>JAGCWG010000526.1 GCA_017961965.1 Bacteroidaceae bacterium
ATCTCAGCAGGATGGGATCCAGGTTCTGACTCTATCGTTCGTACTCTCATGGAAAGCCTCGCACCAAAGGGTGTTTCTTACACTAACTTCGGCCCGGGTCGTTCAATGGGTGATTCTGTTGCCGTTCGAGCCATTGCAGGTGTTAAGGATGCACTCTCTATGACTATTCCTGTTGGTACTGGTATTCACCGTCGTATGGTTTACGTAGAGCTTGAGGACGGCGCTGACTTCAAGGCTGTTGAGGCAGCTATCAAGGCAGACCCATACTTTGTGAACGATGAGACACATGTACAGCAGGTACCATGCGTTGATGACCTTAACGATGTTGGTCATGGTGTAAACCTCGTTCGTAAGGGAGTAAGTGGTAAGACTCACAACCAGCTCTTCGAGTTCAATATGAAGATAAACAATCCTGCACTTACTGCTCAGGTACTCGTTAATGTTGCACGTGCTTCTGTTAAGCAGCAGCCAGGTGCATACACAATGGTTGAGATTCCTGTTATCGACATGCTCTATGGCGACAAGGAAGAACTCATCCGTCACCTCGTGTAATATTATACAAGCCATAAAAGAGCCGTTCGGACAAATCGTTCGAACGGCTTTTTCATGCACATGTTTTTGCATTATTTTTTATTGAAAAGTGTTGAAACATTCTAAAATGCTTTGATAAATGTGATAGAATATATAATTTTGTGACAACAAAGTGCTTTAGATATTATGATACAAAAAAATATATCTTTCCTTGATCTTAAAGCTGTCACAGATTTGCATGGTGACGATATTAAAAATGCGATAAATAGGGTGGTTGAATCTGGATGGTATCTTCATGGAGAGAGTACTCGCCTATTCGAAGAACACTATGCCCGATACATCGGTACAAAATATTGTGTAGGTGTGGGTAACGGACTTGAAGCGCTCTCACTCATACTACGTGCCTATAAGGAGATGGGCAAACTGAAGGATGGTGACGAGGTTATCGTTCCAGCCAACACGTTTATAGCTTCAGTACTTGCTATTACTGAAAATAGTCTTGTTCCTGTGTTTGCGGAGCCACGACTTGATTCGCTTGTTATTGACGACTTATGTATCGAAGCACTCATTACGGAACGTACTCGTGCCATAATGATTGTTCATCTATATGGTAGATGTTCATTTACGGATAAGATTGGTGAGATATGCCGTAAACATAATTTATTACTCTTGGAGGATAATGCACAGGCACATGGTTGCCGTTGTAATTCTTCACTTCATCACACATCGTCTGAGAATGGCCCTACATTTTATCGAACAGGCTCACTTGGCCATGCAGCTGGTCATTCTTTTTATCCGGGTAAAAATTTAGGTGCTTTGGGTGATGGAGGTGCTGTAACTACAGATGATGCTGAACTTGCCGAAACTATTCGTTCGTTAGGAAACTATGGCTCTTCTGCAAAGTATACGTATGGGTATAAAGGAGAAAACTCCCGCTTGGATGAATTGCAGGCTGCTGTTCTTGACGTGAAACTAAAGTATCTTGATGGGGATAATGCACATCGTCAGGCAGTAGCGAAATACTATTATGACAACATACATAATTCACTTGTCACCCTTCCAGTTCGCTTGCCTGATGCAAACAACGTGTATCATATTTTCCCTGTTCTTTGTGAACGACGTGATGAACTCCAGTCATTCCTCAAGGAACAGGGGGTACAGACGCTAATACATTATCCTGTAGCGCCTCATAAGCAGGAGTGCTATGCGGAATATTCGCACCTTTCACTTCCTGTAACAGAACAGATACATCGTCAAGAACTAAGCCTTCCAATGAGTCCTACACTTACCCAAGAACAGGTGAGGTTTGTTGTCGATTGTATTAATGCTTTTTGCTGAATGAAGTAAAAATGGACACCGAATGTGTTTCTGGCTACCCTTTAGTCGCAAAGTATTTCCATAGTGGTGCACACATGAGTGAATGGATAAATTCGCCATTCAGAAGCATCTGATATACTTCGTCCTTACTACGAAGAAATACTTTTATATCTTCCGTTTCGTCAAGGTGCTGGCCACTTACCTTTTTGACACCTTCGGCAAGGAAGCAATGGCAGATGTTATCCATCGATGTGCCGTTAGGCGCAATAGTCATGAGTTCCGTCCATGTTCCACCTGAATATCCTGTTTCCTCTGCAAGTTCACGTTTTGCAGCTGTAAGTGGGTCTTCACCGTCCTCGGCACATCCAGCACAAATCTCTGTGCATACCTTTGCAATTGCATGGCGATACTGACGTTCGAGTATGAACTCTCCACTTTCTGTTATGGCAATTATGTTAACCCATGTAGGATAGTGCAGAACATAGAAATCGTCGTAAACCTTACCGTTGGGAAGCTCGACGGAATCTTGCCTTATATTGAGCCATGGACGTTGAAAGATATATTCGCTCTTCCTTACCTTCCATAGCATATTGTTGTCGTTATAGTCGCTCATATAGTGTGCGATGTTATGGTGTCATTTTATTGTCTTTTACTTCATCCTTCTCTATGTATCACGCTTCCGCTGCCTTGATGTGTTGCGAGGATGAGAACTTCAGCAATCTGTACATGCTTAGGTGCTGAGGCTGCATAGAAAGCGACATCTGCTATGTCGTCACCAGTGAGTGGCTTGATACCTTTATATACGTTGGCTGCACGCTCTGTGTCACCATGGAAACGTATGTTGCTGAAGTTGGTCTCAACTAATCCTGGCTTTAGGTTTGTTACTCTCACGGCTGACTCTGCCACGTCAATGCGTAAGCCGTCGGATATTGCCTTTACGGCTGCCTTTGTAGCGCAATATACGATACCGTTTGCGTATGCTGCATCACCAGCCACGCTTCCAACATTGATGACGTGTCCCTCGTTACGCTCAATCATGGCAGGAACAAGAAGTCGTGTCATGGTGAGAAGTCCTTTAATGTTGGTGTCTATCATTGTGTTCCAGTCGTCAAGGCTTCCCTCGTATTCCTTCTCAAGACCAAGTGCAAGACCAGCATTGTTGATGAGTACGTCAATTACTTTCCACTCTCCGTCAAGACTTTCGACAGCCTTCTTTGCTGCTTCCGCATCACGAACGTCGAACACAAGTGTCTTGACCTTGCGTCCTTGAGACTCAATTTCTGATTTGAGAGTGTTAAGTTTCTCTTTGTTCCTACCTGTGAGTATGAGGTCGTAGCCTCCATTTGCAAACTTCTTGGCACAGGCTTCACCTATTCCACTTGTTGCGCCTGTAATAAATGCTATCATGAGTTTGTGAGTTTTAAGTTTTTGAGTTTCTAAGTTTTTGAGTTTGTAAGTTCTTGAGTTTGTGAGTTTTTAAGTTCTTGGGTTTGTAAGTTTTTATGTTCTTGCAAACGTGAGTTTTTTAGAGTTTGTAAGTTTCCACGGAAATTTTTCCGAGACAAAGGTCACAGAGTTTTTCTATGAGAGACTCTCTGAGCCATCTGTGTTCTCTGAGTCCTCTGTGTTTCTGAAGCAATAGTAAACAAAGTAAAATATATTTTTCACTTTTCACTATTCACTTTTCACTCCAAACTATCCAAAGCCTCGTTTATGTCGTCCATATCGAATCCTCGTGAGAGAGCAAAGCGAATGAGTTTGCAACGAATCTCGTAATCCGACTTACCTTTTACGCTCTTCTTCTTTGAGGCAATAAGGGTTCGGAGAGTTTCGATATTGTCATCCGAAGGAATCTCCTCAAGTGCATCCTCAACGGTAAACTCGTTTATACCTTTACGTTTGAGTTCAAGAGCGATACGAACACGTCCCCACTTGTTGAAACGGAACTTCTCACGTACAAAGGCATGTGCATAACGTTCTTCGTCTATGAATCGTTCCTTTGTGAGACGTTCTATCACCTCATCCTCAGCACCTGCGGGCATATCCCATCTTTGCATCTTCTTGCGTAGGTCATACTCGCAATATTCGGCTGTGGCGCAAAGCGAAGAAAGTTTGAGAAGTGCCTCTTCCTTTGACACCTTCTTCTTTGGAGCGTTATTATACATCAGACAGATTCTTTTATCTCCTTTGCAAATTCCTTGCTGATGGAGTTGTTGAGACTCTGGCACACATGTGAGGCAAGCGTCTGTCCCATACTGACAATCCTTGCCCAGTCACGCTCTCCAAGTTCGGCGATGTCTGCCTTCTTAATCCTGTTGGTCATGAGGGCATATACAACACCAGCATTGAAATTGTCACCAGCACCAATGGTACTTACGGTTTCAATCTTTTGTACTGGGAATGTCCTGTTGCAAGTAGGAGTGATAATCTGTATGTCACCCTCCGCATCAGTACAAAGCATGGTCTTACAATGGAAAGAAACCTTGCTGTCGTATGCTTCCTGTGGGTCGGAAATCTCAAACATATTGTAGAAATCCTCAGTAGAACCACGCACGATGTCGGCATACTCAAAGTTCTCCAATATGGTTGGATAGAGCTTGATTGCCTCGTCCTTATGACTTGAACGGAAATTTATATCGTAATAGATGAGTGCCCCACGCTCCTTGGCATATTCGAGGAAACACTTGACCTTGTCCCTCAACACAGGATTGAGGACAAAGTATGAACCCATCATGATTATGTCATCAGGATTTATCTCTGGCCACTCCACATCAAGGCGTGCCTTTGGATAATCCTTATAAAAAGTGTACTCGGCATCATTCTTTTCATTAAGATAAGCAAGCGAAATGGCTGTCCTGCCATCCTCATAGACACACACGCTATCTGTATTTATACCGTTGTCTATCATGAACTCCTTAATCTGTTGTCCTACCTTGTCATTACCCGTCTCGGTAATCATCGTCACATTCTGTCCAAGGCGACCAAGCGAGATGAGTCCGTTGAATACCGAACCTCCCGGAACGGCTGCCGTTGGCTGTCCGTTCTTGAAGATGATATCCATTATTGTCTCTCCTATACCTATTATCTTGCGCATATTATCTCTTTATACTTTATTCTTAGAATTTAAGAGGCATAATCAAGAAGCCTTTCTTAAATTCAATATGGAAAGTTCGTATTTATGAACGAAAAATAATCACAACTCATAACTCCTTTATGAGTTCCTCAAAAGTGTTGACACACGTGAGCATCTCGTCAAAAGGCTTGTTGACGACATTCTTCTCCACAAGACCATTCATGAATTGCAGGAGACCATCCCAGAAACCGTTGATGTTCCAAAGGATAATCTTCTTGTTGTGAATACCTATCGTGTTTGAAGCCATTACCGTAAACATCTCATCAAGAGTGCCCACACTTCCTGGGAGTACTACCATGACTTCCGATTCGCTCTCAAGGAAAACCTTTCTGTCAGTAAGGTCTTCACAATGAAAATGTATGTCTATATAGTCGCTTACTCTGTCATGTTCAACAAGAATCTTAGGGATAACGCCAAAAACCGTACCTCCGTTTTCATGTACCGCCTTAGCAAGCGTCTCCATCAATCCGCAGTTGGCTCCACCATATACAAGAGTCTTCTTGTTCACGCCCATCCATACACCAAGCCTTTCTGCCTCCTTATAATATATAGAGTCCATTCGGTTGGATGACGAGCAAAAAATACCTATTCTGTCCATCGTAGATTTTATTTTATGCAAATATCCGACACTTTTGCGAAAGTAGCAAATAATTGCATCTATAATCATTGTTGATGCATAAAATGTTAATAAGTACAAATTAACCTATGTGTGGGTGCACAATTTGCTAAAAATGCCGTGTGTTCCCACACAAAACTTGATATTTGTCATTAAAACGCACTTTTTATGCATTTTTCTTTGCAATTCTTTTGTCGGTCTCTGAAATCGCCGTACCTTTGCAATGTCAAAAGGAAATAACAATCCAAATGGCAAAACAATAGTATTAGTTTAAGGTAAGAAAAAAGATTGTTTAAGGACCCTCAATAGGTAAAGGTAAAGATTGTTAAAGAAAAAGTAAAATAGGTTGATATACGGTTTAGTTTTTGGTATTAAAGATTATTCAGGTTAGATTCAATAGTTTTAGTTTTTTCAACGGTAAAAAAGATTTGTTTTTCAAGGGTGATAATAAAACGTGACTTTGGTCACTCAACATAGATAATCAGTTGAATAGTTTTATAGTTTAGTAAACATCAGATTGCAAATATTTAGGTTAAGGGTTTTAAGGTATTAGATTTGGTTTTTTTCATAGGTTTGGTTAAGGTATTAGGTTTGTTTTCTTGGTTAACAGAGAGTCACAGACTCTTGTACTAAAGTTAAAGCTATTCTAACTTCATAATGACAGCAGTCGCAGAGACTCCTGTCTTTTTTGTTTTTAAAAGAATTAGTATAATTTAGTGATTATATTAATAACGTTATGTCTTTTGTTATATTCCTTTCGAGGAAAAATCATTTATGCTATGATAGCAAATTATCCACATAATAAGGAAAAAATCAATATTGGAAACTTCGCATGTATTAG
>JAGCWG010000527.1 GCA_017961965.1 Bacteroidaceae bacterium
ATGAGTCGCTTACTTCCACGAGGAATGACGAGGTCAACATATCCGTTGGCATGTAGTAATTCGCCAGTAGCCTCATGAGTGGCAGGAAGAAGCTCTATTATGTTTTCATTTACCTTAAATTCCTTCAGCACATTCTTTATAATACCAACGATGGCACGATTACTATCATCGGCATCCTTTCCACCCTTCAAGATACAAGCATTACCTGACTTGAGACAGAGTGCAAAGACGTCGAACGTTACGTTAGGACGTGCCTCATACACAATACCAATCACTCCGAAAGGTACACTCACACGAGTCAGTTCAAGTCCATTAGGGAGGACATGATGCTTGAGCACACGTCCAAGTGGTGAAGGCAGAGTGCTGACCTTACGTGTGTCACCTGCTATTCCCTCTATGCGCTCACGTGTGAGCATAAGACGGTCGTACATAGGATTTGACTTATCCATACGACTGAGGTCCTTGGCATTTGCCTCAAGAATGTTGTCAGTCTGTGCTATGGCAGCATCTGCCACAGCATTGAGAATCTTGTTTATTGTGTCATTATCAAGCATAGCAAGGTCTATGCTCGCATCCTTGACTTTCTGGAATGTGTCTATTAGTGTCATGTATTTTGTGAGTTTTTAAGTTTTTAAGTTTGTGAGTTTTTAAGTTTTTGCAGAGATTTATGTTACAACACAGAGTCCACAGAGGAAACAGAGGACACAGAGTTTTCTCTGAGAGCCTCTCCGTGCCCTCTGCTCTCTGTGTTTTTTAGTTTTTAAGTTTGTGAGTTTTTAAGTTCTTAAGTTTTTGCCTTATTACTTTTTTCCGTTCAGTATTATCAAGGCGGCAATACATCCTGGCACCCATCCGCATATTGTGAGGATGGTTGTTATCACTATGCTACCACATCCTTGGTCGAAAACTGCCAAAGGAGGAAATATGATACATAGTATTACTCTGAAACATCCCATATTATTTGTTTTGAGTTTTAATTATTTCTTTTCTCACGTTCAAACTCATCAAGAATGTATGCTGGACTCTGAAAATAAAGACCAGTTTCTTGGTTTGAAAGAGAGTTGAATGTTTTTGAACTATAGAATGCGTCCATTGCTTCTCTCATAGATAGGCTTTTCTCTTGCATCAACATAACAATTATCTCTCGTGTCAATGCTTCAATCATAAACGTCTCTTTACTCATAACCTTTCCAAGATTGATAGTGCTTTCCTGTTTCCAAAGAAATATTGTATGGTAACAGTATGATATTTTATTTCTTCCAAGAACTGTGTCTTGCTAATGATACCTTCTGTATATCGTCGGATTTGGAATCCTACAGTGTCATCTGCAATAGGTCCAATGACTATATCGTAATCGTGTGCTGAGGACTTCTGTTTGTGCTGACGATTTAGAAGAATGAAATCCGCCCATGCTTCACTATATGAATCAAACCGTAGGACGTTGAATTCGGAAAACCTTGTCTCGTCCAAGTAATATTTTTGAACAATCCGTTCTCCTACTCCATATTGCTTTAACTTGCGTTCTGCTTGGCGTGTTGCCACCTGTTCGTCAGGTGTAAGATAGAATCCAAAGCCAAAGTCTTTGCCTACACGACTCTCTGTTATGAGAATCTGTTGGAAATCCATGTTTGTTCCGTGGTATAGTATCATGATAATGTTCCTCCCATTCGTTTACAATATATTGTGAGGTCTTCAACGGCTTCATCAAAAGAAAGGGTGTGTTCTACATCATAGAACTCATCAACAAAGTCAAGCCCCTTATATTTCCGTAAATATAAGTAGGCTTGCTGCATCGTCAAGTTATGTGTTACAGCAAACTCGGAAATTAACGCAATCAAATAATCCAACCGATTCTTTACAGATTCACCCATAAGCCTATGTCAAAGTATAATGATACATTATATTGAATATGTGTTTGCAAAGGTATGAAAATTAAGTGAAAGGTTACTTGTGAAAGAATGAAAATATTCATCACGTGGGATTTTTGCATAGGCAATTCCCCACAACAATAGGGAAAGTACCTCTACGGATATGAATTCCCCCTTGGCATAGCTCGACAAAAGCCTCTATCTTTGCAGCATCAAAAACAAAAAACAAGTATTCACCGAGTGCAAGTCACTCATTAAATATAGGAGGTTCAGTTATGAGACGCAATACTTACTTCGCTTTTGCAATGATGGCAATGATGGCAATGGCAAACACTACATACGCTCAGAGATTTGAAGGTCGTGGTGGACACAGAGAAGGTGGTCGCGAAATGGTAACTAATCATAATGGCGGATTCCAGATGAGAGGTCATCGCAACGAGGGTCGAGGAATGAATGAATATCGCGACAGACACGATATGAACAGAAACCACGGAGGTCGTGAGTTGAACATGCATCATGGCGGTCGTCCAGAGTTGAGAGGTAACTTACATCATAATGACAGACATCACGAGGTTGGACATTTCGGTCACAACATACATCGTCCTGTAATAGCCGATCATCATTTCCGCGGAACTTTTGACCATAGAGGTCACGTTCATGGATGGGAAGGTAGAGTACGTCATCTCAACGGTCGCTGGGGCTACTTCCGCAACAACCGCTGGTACTGGTACAACCGCTACTTTGAGCCAACTTACTACTTTGCAACTCCAGTACATCACTTCAATGATTACTACTTTGTAGAGGATGGTTGCTACGTTCCTGGTTGGGAAGGCAGAGTATGCTATCGCAATGGTCGCTGGGGTTATTTGAGAGGTCGTGACTGGTACTGGTACGATACTTACTTTGAGCCAGATTACTACTTTGCTCGTCCAGTAGCTCATTTCCACAGCCACGTTTGTACAGCTGACCGTGTTGTAGGTGCTGTTGCAGGTGGATTGGTACTTGGAACAATCATCGCTGCACTCTGCAACTAAGAAGTGAATGAATAATATTTGTTATCGCAAGAATAAATAAATTAAAGATAAATATTTGGGATTTTTTTTGAACATTTTAGGGTGAAAGATTGTTTTTTAGGATTTCAAATTACACAGCAATAGATGGATTGTATAAACTCAATAGACCAAAAAGAAAAAGCCCTATACAGACATGGAAAAATGTATAATTATAGTGTTTAAAAGGTTGTAAATAGTGTATTATCTCCATTAACTCAGTCGGCAAGTTCGAAGGTTAATCCTTCTGAACTTGCTCCCTTATGTTTAATGAAGAATGAGGATTGAAGAATGAGGAATGGTTCAACTGAGTTAATGAAGAATGTGGGAGTTTTCTATTAAGCATAATTAACCGATGTCAATTATCGTTCCTATTATGATAACTAAGGGTGTTTGCCATGCGTATTTATTCCTTTGAGAAAATACGATAAGCTGCCAGTACGTGATTACCCATCGTTTTGTCCTTTTAATCTCAGCAGGAAATGGCATTTTTTTGTGCGCGCAGAAAAAAAAATTGTACGCGTACAAAATAAAATTCCTTCGGGATGCAAATGTTTTTTCTTCGGGAGGGAAATTTGATTTCCTCGTTTTTGACGATTTTTTATGCCCCGATATTTACGATAAGCCATCCCGAATACCGTCAATGACAATCGTACAAAAAGAACAAATTGCAAACTCACGATTGAAGGACAATAAACGTAAAGCGTAAAGAGAATGGAAACATAAATTGTGTTAAAATGCACGAGAGGTTATAGTCCATCTTCTAATTATTTGTACCTTTGTTACGTATGAAAGTACCTAAACGGGATATTTTATCATTAAACTTAAAATAATTTGAAAATGAATCAAACATTATTGTTGCTTGCCGTTGCATCTCTTACACTATTATCTTGTGAATGCGTAATTGGTTTCCAAGGATTTGTTACTGATACAAACAATGTGCCATTGGACGATGTTGTTGTGTATAGATGTTTTGACGGAGTCAAAACGGATTCCTTTCATTATCCTATGGGGTTAGGAACAGATTCATGCGGTAGATTTGAAATTATTACAATGACAAGTGTATTTAGTAGAAATGCAAAGTATGATTTTATTTTTGAAAAAGATGGCTTCGTTCCAGATTCTGTTCAACTGAAATCTAATGCATTCGATTCTCAGCCATACATTATTCAATTGAAAAGGATAGAAAAAGACAATTAGCATTTTGGGGTAGCGAAATCCGTGAAATGGATTTGCTTTCATTTTCCCTTAATTTTGGGTCGAAACTTCGTTATAAGTGCGTTATGACTCAACTGTTTCTCTGCTTTTTCTCCGCTATTTGTCCGCTATTCTCTGCTAAATAGCGGAGGCATAGCGAAGTCACTTTGGGCTCACTACGGACTCATAGCGGAGTCACGACCTTATCACAAATAAGATAAGAAGGTAAAACGTACAAAG
>JAGCWG010000528.1 GCA_017961965.1 Bacteroidaceae bacterium
AGGATGGTAGCATGAAGATGATGGAAGTGGATATTGTTGCAATCAGTTCATTTGATAAGCGTGCAACCATTGCTGAGGTAAAACGAGATGCCAAAAGGTACGACCATGACTGGTTCATAGAAAAAGTTGAATATATGAAACAGAACGTGTTACCCAAATATAAAATTGACACAACGCTACTGACTCTTGAGAATATGTAATGGTTCTCCTTTAGGCGCGGCCTCATATTGTTGACTCAAGTTTCGGATTTATTTCTCTGTAGTAAAAGATGTGTAAAACATACGGTGACGAAATGAATTTATTGGGACAATGATTGGTAATTGTTGGTAAATATTGTCCGCAACGCTTCGTGCTTAACACGATGCACAGAACGTAAAATATGCTTTAGGCGTGCTTTGCACGCTTGAAAGGACAATAATTACCAACTATTCTCACAGAAGGAAATCTTACCAACTTTTCTCACTGACTGGAAGGAAGTAATCTTAATCCAACAATATAATTCTCTATTGTCCAAAGATTATTTCTAAGGACAGCAGTGTTACTCCATTTTACTTCCATAAATAAACAAGTTAGAAACTTGCGAAACTTGAATTGTTGACTAATAATGATAGTATTTTTTACATTCATGTTAAAACTAAAACCAATGAAAAAATTATTGCTTTCAATCGCTCTATTCTTGGGCATGGCATCATCATACGCTCTTGAGTTGCCAGAGATATTCAGTAACAACATGATGCTGCAACAAGCTACGGGAGCTATGATGTGGGGATGGGCAAAGCCTGACTCCAAGGTGGAGGTGAGTGTTTCGTGGGACAAGGCTAAGTACCAAGCCACGGCTAACGGCAAGAACGGCAGGTGGGAGGTCGTGATTAACACTCCTAAGGCAAGTTATGACACACATGCCATTACCGTCAAAGGGGACGGAGAGACCATAAGGATAGACAATGTGCTCATCGGTGAGGTATGGTTCTGCTCAGGTCAGTCAAATATGGAGATGCCGCTTGGCGGTTTCTGGAACTGCCCTGTAGAAGGTGCTAACGAGGCAATCGCACAGTCAGGAAAATACAATAAGAGCATAAGATGCGTAACCATTGAGCATACCGATGCTCTTACTCCACAGGATAAGACAAAGGGTAGGTGGAAGACCTGTGAGCCTGAAAATGCGCCAGGGTTCTCTGCCTGCGGATATTTCTTTGCACGTACGCTTACGGATATGCTTGATGTCCCTGTGGGCATCATCAACTGTTCATGGGGTGGCAGTTGTGTGGAAGGTTGGTTGCCAAAGGAGATACTTGAGACTTATCCAGACGGACTTACTCCAATGGATGATGCAGACTATCACCGGAAGATGGTGATGTACAATGGTATGCTCTACCCTCTTGCAGGTTACACGATAAAGGGTTTCCTTTGGAACCAAGGTGAGAGTAATGTGGGTAAGGAACAGGAATATATTGAACACTTCGCCACTATGGTCAACTTATGGCGCAAAATGTGGAAACAACCAAATGACAATATGCCTATCTACACGGTAGAGTTACCGCCTTATCATTATGACAATGTCAATGGCGACTGGGCTGCAAAGTTCCGTGAGGCTCAACATAAGATAGCAAAGACCCTTCCACATAGTGGATGCGTCTGCACTTCCGACCTTATCTATGACTACGAGCCAAAGCAGATTCATGGAACGAAGAAGCTGGAGATAGGTCAGAGACTTGCATACATGGCAGCAGTCAGGGACTATGGCATCAAGGGCATTGTGGCAGATGCTCCTGAGTTCGACTTCATGAAAACGGTAGAGGCAAATGATGAGGATAAGGCTGTCATTGCAGGTACGCCTGTTGCCAACAACCCTAATGACAAGGGCAAGGTGACATACCTATACTTCAAGAATGCGACTGACGGCTTTGACCGTCTTGAGAATATAGAAGGATTTGAGGCAGCAGGTGCTGACGGAACATACCACCCAGCCATCGTGTGGGCAGCTTCCGACTGGAGAACACAACCGCAAGGTTGTTTCCTCAAGCTCGTGTGTCCAGAGGTGAGTGAGGTGAAGAACGTGAGGTACTGCTTCAAGAACTTCGCCATCGGCAAGCTACATGGAATGCGAGGACTGCCAGTCGTTCCTTTCCGTACGGACAAATAACTACTTCAAGTTTAGCTTGTAGTTAAATTGTAGTTAAAATGGAGTTATATAGGAAGTTAAAAAGACGTTTGATTGTTCGCTGATTATCTTGTAAAACCACTTTGCGATGGACATTCGTCTTTTTTACTCCACTTTAACTACTCTTTAACTCCTGGCAAGGAAAGCGTCAGCTGAACTTGCGAAACTTGAATAACTAATATTTCAGCCCTGTGGCGAGTATATAAACATCTCACCACAGGGCTGCCTCTTGTGCCTCATCTATTTCCCAATTACTTGGGCTTGACGTTTCGCTTCCATTAGCATCTGAACCTGAGCAGATGCTTTCTCGCGCTGTATCACATACGAGGAGCGCCCCAATGAGGAACGGACCACCCGAGCAGACTCCTGCATGCTCTGATTGATTAAATTGAGGAAAGTCTCTTGTACCATTGTATATTTCGTTTATTTGATTGTCAATATCTCCATAGTTCATATAGAAGAATCTTTTGTATATGATGCAAAGATGACACTTTTTTCTGATTTAACCAAGAAACTACTCACATTTCAGCCCTGTGGCGAGCACACACGTCTCGCCACAGGGCTGTATTGTATATTTTTCACTCCTATACCATGAAAAAGTCGTTATTACGCTTGTTCATTCGGATTGTTTTGTCTAATTTTGCAATGCAACATTGGCTTTGCAGCCGTAAGGTAGCCATGAGAATGTTGTGACATATTGATTAAAAAGGCGTTACTTCGCTTTGTTTTTTGGCTATCTGAAACTACCACTTTCAAAATAGCAACCGAAAACATCGCATGGGTTGACGCCACGGGATGATTATATACATACCCGTAAGTGTGCCGAGGGCAGATTATGTCCTCTCGGCGCACTCTATGGGTGTATTATATACTGTCATCAGCGTGGGAGTCTTCTCTGCTTCGTTGGTTGCAATGGCTGTGGTAGGCCTCAGATAGCGGACGAGTAGAGAAAGGCTCCCCGCTTTTTTTGTTTATATGTCTGCAATAATAGCTAATACTAATATCTGATTGGGGGCTGTCAGTAAGGTGGTACAACCACATAACTAATGGCAAAACAATTCTTTACCAATAAGGAAGGAAACACGCTCATGAAGGAGTTTGAAGGACTTCTTCAGAACAATCAAACACTCAAATACCTCGACTCGGTCGTCGGTTTCCTGCGTGCTTCGGGTTACTTCACACTCCGACCAATCCTCAACAATCTTGACCGTGTACGCATCCTAATCGGAATTGATGTGGACAAATACATTGCATCTGCCAACACCAAGGGCCGTCTGTTTTTCGGTGCAGAGGAAGAAGTAAAGCAGGATTATCTTAATATGCTCCGCAAAGACATCGAATCCTCACCATATACAACCGATGTGGAAAAGGGTATATTCCAGATGGTAGAGGACATCCTTTGTGGTAAACTCGAATTGCGTGCCCATCCAAGCAAAAAGATACACGCAAAAATATACATACTTTACCCTGACGGATTCAACCAATACAGTTTTGGTGCTGCAATAACAGGCTCAAGCAACCTCAGCGGCAACGGTCTCGGAATAAGTCAGGACAAACAATATGAGTTTAATGTAAAGCTTGCGGATTATGAGGATGTTCAGTTTGCTAAGGACGAATTTGAACAGCTATGGGCAGAGGCAGAAGGATGTCCTATAACAGCAGATGACATCAAGACAGGTTCTATCCAACAGACATATCTGAATGGCGACGTTACTCCATACGAACTATACATCAAGATGCTCATGGAGTACTTTGCCGACCGTGTACTCGCTACCGATGCACAGAATGTCTTCGACATGCCTAATGGATACACAAAATACGAATACCAGACAGATGCCGTCATTGAGGGTTACAAGAAACTTCTCAAGTATGACGGCTTCATCCTTGCCGATGTCGTAGGTCTCGGCAAGACCGTCATCGCATCCATGATAGCCAAACAGTTCTGTATTGAAAACGGATATGAAAACACCAAAATACTTGTTGTGTATCCGCCAGCAGTAGAACAGAACTGGAAACAGACATTCAAGGATTTCGGCATTGACAAATATACACGATTCATCAGCAACGGCAGTCTCAAAAAGGTTCTTGACGACACCAACTATAACTATTGGAATGCAGATGAATACGACCTCGTGCTTGTGGACGAAGCACACAAGTTCCGCACACATACCAACACAGCATTCACCGAACTTCAGGAGATATGCAAGATGCCACGCATCAACAAAGGCAAGATTCCCGGCCTGAAGAAAAAGGTGATGCTCATCTCTGCCACACCTATGAACAACACGCCAATGGACATATACAACGAGATTCTGCTTTTCCAAGACCCTCGCTGTTGCACCATTGACGGAGTGCCTAACCGCACGTCATTCTTCTCTCCTCTTATTGGAGAGTTCCAGCAGTTCAGACGTGACCCGGAATACGACCTGACAAAATTCAAGGAACTCGCCATAAAGGTACGTGACAGGGTAATCAAGCCTATCACGGTACGACGCACACGTACCGACATCGAAGCAATTCCACGATACAACAAGGACATACAAGGCTTCCCGA
>JAGCWG010000529.1 GCA_017961965.1 Bacteroidaceae bacterium
ATATAATGCATTAAATATCAATACTTTAATTGGGGGGGTGAAATAAAGCCATCCTCTTCTTTTTCAGTCGTTACAGGTCAAGTCCCGGTATGGAGCAACTCATGTTCCATGCCGGGGCTTGGTGCGTTCATGGGTAAGGGAGTGTCATCTTTCAATAACACGATAAAGTAAGGAGGAAGGAAAATGGAACAAAGTCAATATAATCAGCTGTTTTCCTTTATATGGAATATCGCAACAGATGTACTCGTACATGTGTTTGAGAAAGGTGACTACAAGAAAATCATCATGCCTATGATGGTGCTTCGTCGTATTGATGTACTTCTTGAACCGACAAAGGAAAAGGTTCTTGAACAAAAAAGGATGCTTGACGAAAAGAAGATAGACAACCAAACACCTTTTTTAACGAGAACGACAGGCTACCCATTCTACAATACGTCTAATTTCACGATGAAGACTCTCAAGAGTGAGATAAATCCTCAGAGACTCAAGACGAACTTCATCGATTATCTCAACGAATTCAGTTCTGACGTTCAGGATATTATAGACAAGCTCGACCTCCGTCATGGTATTGACAGATTGTGTGAGCATGAACGTCTTGGAGCAATCCTGGAGAAATTTACGGATGACAGTATAAATCTGTCAAACAAGCCTGTGCTTGACGATGAAGGAAATGTACGCTTGCCTGCACTCGACAATCATACAATGGGTACGATATTCGAGGAACTGCTCCGCAGGTTCAACGAGGAGAATAATGTGACTGAGGCAGGAGAACACTTCACCCCGCGTGATTATGTCAAACTGCTTGCCGACCTTGCTGTCGTGCCTGTTGCCGACAAAATTACAGACAACACATACACCATCTACGACGGAGCATGTGGAACTGGCGGTATTCTTACAATCGCACAGGAGCGTATTCATGAGATTGCAGATTCCTTGAGCAAGAAGGTCACAACCATGATTTTCGGACAGGAACTCCAGCCTGATACATACGCCACATGCAAGGCTGACCTTATGATTTCCGGCAATATTAAAAATTTCCATTATGACAAAGGAGAGAAAGACTATATTGCATACGGCAGCACCATATCAAATGATGGCCATGCAGGAGAGACGTTTGACTTCTGTATCAGTAACCCACCTTTCGGTACTCCGTGGAAGTCTGATTTAGAAGCGTGTGGCAAGACAGACAAGAAAACCAAGAAGAGGTCACTCTGTGACAACCGTTTTGTCTCACCAAAGGATGCTAACACATCTTTTCTTCCTAAAATAGACGACTGTCAGATGTTGTTCCTTGCCAACAATCTGTCACGTATGCAGAACGACACGCCACTTGGCACACGTATCGTGGAAGTACATAACGGCTCAAGCATGTTTACAGGCGATGCTGGAGGTGGTGCAAGCAACCTTCGTCAGTATATCATAGAGAATGATATGCTTGAGGCCATAGTTGCCATGCCTGAAAATGACTTCTACAATACGGGTATTGGTACATACATCTGGATTGTGACCAACCGTAAGGAAGAACGTCGCAAAGGCTATGTACAACTTATTGACGCAACAGAAATTTGCATTCCTTTGAGAAAGAATCTTGGACACAAGAACTGTGAAACAACAGATGATGACCGCAAGCAGATTCTCAAACTGCTTATGGATTTCAAGGAAACACCACAAAGCAAGATTTTTCCGAATAATGAGTTCGGATATTGGAGTGTTAACGTTGAACGTCCGTTACGATTAAATACATACATCACGGAAGAAAGTATCGCCGAGTGCATAACGGACAAGAACTACAAGGACTTAGACGATTGGCTTACCTTGCTCTTTAATGAGTTGAAGAATAACCGTGTCAAGGTCGAAGTGTTCGACAAGAATTGTAAAGTACCATCTGAGACAAAAGATGTTGAAGGTGTCCTGTATAATGACTTCGATGCATTCCTGAAAGATGCAAAGAAAGTGACCATAAAGCATCAATTCAAATGGAAGAAGAAGATGACCGATGTACTGATGAAATTCTTCTCTTCCCCATCTCCTGATGCGGAGATTGTACACGATGCGGATGGATGTCCGCTCCCAGACAAGGCTCTTGAAGATACAGAAATCATACCATTCCGTTATGAGGGCGGTATTGACGGCTTCTTTAAGAACGAAATCCAGCCATACACTCCTGATGCATGGATTGACAAGTCATCCATTATCGAGGGCTATGAACTGTCGTTTACAAAGTACTTCTACAAGCCAAAACAGTTACGCAATATAAAAGATATTATTGCAGACATACGAGGCGTGGAGGAACGTACAAACGGATTGTTGAACGAGATATTGTGCTAAGATATGGATAGATATTTAGAGCATAAATCGTCTGGTGTCCTATGGATAGGGAATATACCTGCCCACTGGGAAATAAAACAGCTTCGTTCTTTCCTTACTCTTTTTTCAGAAAAGGGACATGGCGATGCCCAGTTGCTTTCCGTAACCAGAGAGCAAGGGGTTATAGAACGTAATAAAGACAACAAGGAAGAGAACCACAACTTTGTTCCCGATGATTTAAGTGGTTATAAGTATATTGAGAAAGGAGACTTTGCCATCAACAAGATGAAAGCATGGCAAGGTTCATACGCCGTTTCTGATTATAACGGGATTGTAAGTCCTGCATACTTCACATGTAAACTTCATGGAGTAAATAAAGATTTCTTTAGCAGGGCTATTCGGAGCAAAGCATACGTGCCATTCTTCACTCAGTACTCCAAAGGGATTCGTGTAGACCAATGGGATTTGAATCCTAATGCACTTAAGACTATTCCTTTTTTCCTTCCTCCTCTCTCAGAGCAGGAGCAAATTGTGTCATATCTTGATGATAAAACATCAAAGATTGATACATATATTGCAGAGAAGGAAAAAGAATTGAATTTATATAAACAACTGATAGAAGCAAATATATATTCAAAAAACTCTAATGATGTTGTGACGTTTACTTCATGGGAGTCTTTTTTTGATAACTCGTGGAATACGAGAACAGGAAAAGGATTATTTGAAGAGGTTGATATAAAAGGAATAAACTCAGAACGTTTTCTTGCTGTAACACAGGATAAGGGTCTTATATACAAAGATGAAGAGGGTGTCAACTTTGTAACGGCTGAGAAAAAAGAAACGCAGAAATTAGTTTGTCCTGGGCAGTTTGTTATAAGTCTAAGGTCTTTTGAAGGTGGAATAGAATATTCTACACTTAAAGGCCTTGTGTCTCCTGCCTATGTAATACTTAAACTGAAAAAAGAGTATGATACAGAAGAATTACAAATGTATTTCAAATTTTTATTCAAATCAGAACCTTTCGTAAGCAGGCTTAACTCAATTTCTGATAGTATGAGGGATGGAAAGAGTATTAAGTTTGCTGATATCAAACGCTTTCCTTTTCCTATTCCATCCGATGAGAAACTCAAACATATATTCAAATTGTCAAGAATATATGATGTGAAGAAAGATGCGTTATGTAAAGAAAAGATACTTATTAACCAATACAAGCAGCGTTTGATTTCCGACAGCGTGACTGGTCAAATTATCGTACAGATTATATAA
>JAGCWG010000007.1 GCA_017961965.1 Bacteroidaceae bacterium
CCCGACCACATACACATGCTTGTTGGGCTTCATCCCACAATTGCTGTTGCCTCTTTTGTGCATGATCTCAAGATTGCAAGCAACAATTTTATGTCAGTCAACCGTGACCTATTTCCTAATTTTATCAAGTGGGAACAAGGATATTGTGCTTTGTCATACTCAGAAGCCGACAAGGAACGTGTAATGCAATATATAATCAACCAGAAAGAACATCATCGTAAGCTCTCTGTTCGTGAAGAACTTATCTCTCTGTTGCAAGAGTGCGGTGTAGAATTCGATAAACGTTATATTTGATATAGCGTTAGAGGGGACACCCTTTCAGGGTGTTAGAGGGATGTAGCCCTTGTTTCCGGGGGTACTCCGTTCCGTCGCACCCTCGGTTATTGAGAGGTGATGCTTTCAGCATCAATACAGCATGTTGCTCTCATTCCGAAAATAATCTTGCTTTCAATACTATGGGGATTTTGATTTCTCAACTTTACGAGAATATCGATGTTTTCAACATCAATGGAGATTATGCCTCCGCTTTACTAATATACCGCTGGAGAGCCTTACAACTGCCAGTTATAAGAAATGAGCCTTCACATATTACGATTTTTTGCAAGAAAGACGCTGAAGGCGTCTCCCCCTCAGTAACCGTAAGTCGGAACGACTTGCGGCACAAGACACATTGGGGGAAAGCACTCTGAAGGAGTGCCCCATCTTTCGCAATGGAAAACTGTTGTTTTCTGCATCTATGCAATTACTTCACTTTCCAATAACAGCAGCATACTGCACAAACAAAAAAAGGCCGGGAGAACCCGACCTTTTTTAAAACTATCGTAAAGATATTACTTCTCGTATCCGTCAAGACCAGAGTTGGCTGTTGCGCCGTAGCCATTGTCGCCATACTCTTCCTTGTTCTCAATCTGGTTAAGGAATGTAAGTGAGATTGGACGCCACTTCATGTACTCCTTATAGCTCTTTGCTGCACGCTGGTTGTACTTTGCAAGGCGTGAAGCCAACGCACCGTGACGCTGCAACAATGCCCAACGGTTAAACTCACCGCAAAGCTCACGAGCATACTCGTCGAAGATCATATCCTCTGTGATTTCTGAAGTTGTAAGAGTGTATTCGCTTGCATCAGCAGTCTCACGAGCAGCACGCTTACGAAGAACATTCAGATACTCGGCAGCCTTTGCCTTCTCGCCCAGACGCTCGCAAGCCTCGGCAGCGATAAGGTAGATTTCAGCCATACGCATAACCATGATGTCGCCGTTCTTAACCTGAAGGTTACTACCCATGAATACCTTGTCGTAACTCCAGTTGAACTTAGTCAAGCAAGGACATGCCTTATAGATTGAAGACTGTACGCCAAGAGCTGTATATTCAGCCTCTGTGTAGTAAGCCTTATTGTTATTGAACAACTCGTCGATATTGAAGAGAGCATAGTGGAAGCCCTTCTTCTCCATGAATCTTGCATGATCTGCTGGATGATACAAGTACAGATAGAAACGGTTGTCGAGCGAATCCATTGGATAAGCAACATTGTAAACCTTCTTTGGAGTCTCCAAGCTTGCAAGATCTGCCTTTACATACTCGCCAGCCTCGTTTACACGGCCTGTTCCGTATGGCCAAACGTATGCTGTGTACTGGTTACCGCCCTGTGCATAGTTCTTGATAGCATCTGTACCAACATTTGCATAAGGACGAACATACTGACACTTGTAGATATACTTCTTTGGATAGTCGTCTGGATCTACAGCATATCCATAACCCTTCTCTGGGAAAGCTTTTGTATATGCCTTCCACTTATACTCAGGAACCCCTTTTTCTTCTGATTGCTTCAGACGATCCTCATCAAACTTGAATGCATCATCACTGCTTATTCCGACTTCTGCACCAAAGGCTGCAGTAAAGTCAATCTTCTCAAGCATTGTCTCCTCGTCAAGCTCGTACTTCTTTACAAGTGCAGGAGTCCACATCACAGAATATTTATCGTAAGTCATGCCCCATGCTTCGCATGAATAAGAACCGAACGCTGTCTGGAATGAGTTCTCCCAACGCTTGTCCCATGATGGGTTGAAACAGTGAACAAGATAGTATGAAGGTGCAAGCAAGTTGTTGTTTACACGACCATACAAGTAGTTTCCATTATCGTTCGAAACCTTGTTAAGGTCAGAGAAACTCTGCAAGCCAAAGTAGCAATAAGTAAACAACTTATTGTTAGATGGGTTTGCATACCAGTATGTGTTAGAATCGTCCTGAGCATCGATGCCGGCTGCAACAAAGAGAGCCTCCTTGTTGTTACGGTTGTTTGCATCAGCCCATACATCAGCTACATCGTCATAAAGATAAGCACCATACTCGCTTGGATTCTTAATCATTGCTTCAGCCTCAGCCTTGGCACGCTCCCAGTAAGAAACACCGTTCTCTGTCAAGCCCTGACCTGCACCCTGAACGTATGCACGGCAAAGCATACCCTGAGCAGCCTTCTTTGTTGCACGTGCTCTGTTGCCCTCAAGTGGATTTACTGGCAAATTTGCAACTGCATACTTCAAGTCACTGATGATGAGTGAGTAAATCTCACTCAAAGTATTACGCTGCGCAGAAAGTTTTGGATTCTCGTCAGACGGAGCCGTTACAAGTGTGATAGGACCGTAGTATGTTGTAAGCAACAGGTGATAGTAAGCACGCAAGAAATGTGCCTCAGCAACAAGAGTCTTTACATTCTCTTTCTGCATATCCTCTACCTCAACATTCTCTGCCTTTGCAATAACTGTATTACAGTTACCCAATGCACTGTACATCTGAGTGAAAGCCTTATCCCAGCCCTTGTTCTCGAAAGGAGCCAAACCTTCGTAGTAGAACATCTGCTCGGTGTTTGTCTTGTTATTCTGTGCCCACCAAGTATCTGTTCCGCACTCAGCCATACTCATAAAGTCGAATACGGTGTAAAGCTGTCCGTAGATTGGCTCGTAGCACTTAGCCTCCAATCCGTAGAAGCCTTCGTATGTTGCAAGTTCTTCATCGCCAGATATTGAACTTGGATTGTACTCATCCAAATCACACGAAGCAAGCGACGCCATTGCACATAGAGCCAAAGCTGCACTATATAATTTATTCTTCATTTCTTTTACCTTTTAAAGATTAGAATGTTACGTTAAGACCGAATACCAACTGCTTTGTCAGTGGGTAATTACGGTTTCCATTCATTTCAGGGTCGTAATCCTGAATCATATCACTCTTAGCAAGAACAAGTGGGTTTGTAATTGTACCGTAAATACGGAACTTCTGAATAGAGACTTTCTTCATTAAGTCTTTTGGAAGTGTGTAACCCAAAGTAATGGTCTTAATCTTGAAGAACGAACCGTCTACATACTTCAATGCATCAAAACCGTTGTACTGTGACAACTTGTTAGTGATAGTTGCATCAAGCGCAGGAAGAGTTGTTCCGACCTTGTCGAGCAAGTATGTTGGGAAGTTTCCAACACCAGTTGGGTCATAGTCGGTAATTGTCTCATACTTAATCATCTGTCCCCAACGCATAAACAAATAAAATGTAAGGTCGAAGTCCTTGTAAACGATTGAGTTCTGGAAGCCAAGAGTCCAATCTGGTGTTTTATGACCGATTGCCTGATAGTCGTTTGATGTCAAAGCATACTTGTTTGTTGCATCGTATGTAACTGTCTCACCATCAACAACCTTCGTATAAACACCAGGACCTACATGCTTCAATCCAGGAACGTTAATTTTCAAATGACCAGGCGCCTGATTAAACACTGCTGCATCTTCTGCCTCAGCCTCGCTCCAAACACCTTCCAACTTATAATGACGGAAAGACCTTACAGGCTCACCAACCATAAGTACGTAATCATCATATGGAACAAAATCAGACTGCGATGCACTCAACAACTTTGTTGCTTTCTCTTTATAATAAGAGAATGA
>JAGCWG010000530.1 GCA_017961965.1 Bacteroidaceae bacterium
AATAACAATCATTAAATTCTTCATCAGCGTTAAAAATGGCAATATCTTTGATAGTAATATAGAAGGTAGAACATTCAGACTTGGAATACTCTACATTATATTGAATGTTATAGATTTCATACACACAGCAATAATGATAAAAGAAGCCAACAGCACAATAGAGATAGAAGGATATAAAATTAACTACGGATGTTATGACTTCTCCGTAAACAGCCATCCAACCCTCTACATAGGATTCATTCTTCTTATCATATCCGAAGTGTTCAGAATGGCACGCAAACTAAAAGAAGAACAAGAGTTTACAATTTAATTCACGAATAAAACAATAATAAAAGAATATGAAAAATAGAGTTTATCTATACTGCATTATATTTGCCGTAATATTTATTGCAAGCTTCAGCGTTGATGTATTTAATGCCGCCAGTGACGTAAAAAGAGGCTGGCAAGATGAAGGAAAATACATACAAGAACATGGACATACAAGTGATATGTCAGAAATAGCTTTAGAATTTAAAAGTTCTAACGTTAGCAAAGTACACAACAAAAAAACAAATAAAGACATAAACATATACAGAAAAAACTTGGTCTTAGACGTGAAACAATCAAGCTCGCTAACTGAGACAATAGATGTTGTTACCACCTTTATCACAGCTATAGCAGCCTTTTTTCTCTTACCTAATATAATACTGGTACTTATCAGTATTGGTAAAAAAGAAATATTTACCAATAAGTTTGAGAAAAGACTAAGCCGAATAGGGTTCGCTTGCATAATCATCAATATAAACTTTCTCTTATTCTGTACCACAAATCATATCGAAGCATGTAAACAAGTTGAAATAGAAGGATACTACCACACACTCTTCACAGGCAACAGTTTCACTGGTATATACATCGGATTGATATTGCTTATCGGAGCACAAGTGTTCAAGATGGCACGTACACTCCAAGAAGAACAGGATTTAACAATTTAATATAAAAGGAGAAAATGGGTATAATAGTAAATGTAGATGTGATGATGGCAAAACGCAAGATGTCATCCAACGAACTTGCAGAGAAGATTGGCATCACAGCCGCCAATCTATCCATACTCAAGACTGGCAAGGCAAAGGCCATAAGGTTCAGCACCCTCGATGCAATATGCAAGGCACTCGACTGTCAGCCTGGCGACATCCTCGAATATACAGAGGATTAGTTTTTCACATCCGTAACCATTATTTACACGTATCGGAAATGGGTATTGCACAATAAAAAGAAACCATATTACTTTGCAAAAAATTTCAACGAAATGAAGAATGATGAATGAAGAATCCATCGTCGTCAATATTCATCAAAAAGAAGGGTTCAAACGCAATTCTTCATTATTCACTCTTCATTAATAAACACAAGTAATATGGAAGATAGACAGACACTCAACCGCAACCTTGCACAGATGCTGAAGGGCGGAGTAATCATGGACGTGACAACACCAGAGCAGGCACGCATTGCAGAGGCAGCAGGTGCTTGTGCCGTAATGGCACTCGAACGTATTCCTGCCGACATACGTGCAGCAGGTGGCGTGAGCCGTATGAGTGACCCAAAGATGATTAAGGGTATTCAGGAGGCTGTAAGCATACCTGTAATGGCTAAATGTCGTATTGGTCACTTCGTGGAGGCACAGATTCTTGAGGCTATAGAGATTGATTACATCGATGAGAGTGAGGTTCTCTCACCTGCTGACGATGTTTACCATATCGACAAGCGTAAGTTCAATGTTCCTTTCGTATGTGGTGCAAAGGACCTTGGTGAGGCTCTCCGTCGTATCAACGAAGGTGCAACAATGATTCGTACTAAGGGAGAACCAGGAACAGGTGATGTCATTCAGGCTGTTCGTCACATGCGTATGATGCAGTCAGAGATTCGCCGCCTCACTTCGCTCAATGCTGACGAGCTTTATGAGGCAGCAAAGCAGCTCCGCGTACCATTTGATCTCGTTCAGTACGTTCATGACAACGGTAAGTTGCCAGTAGTCAACTTTGCAGCTGGTGGTGTGGCAACTCCTGCAGATGCTGCCCTTATGATGCAGCTTGGTGCTGAAGGTGTGTTCGTAGGTAGTGGTATCTTTAAGAGCGGCGACCCTGTTAAGCGTGCTCAGGCTATCGTCAAGGCTGTTACCAACTATGACAATCCTAAGATTATTGCAGAACTCAGCGAAGACCTCGGCGAAGCAATGGTAGGTATCAACGAGAACGAGATTGAACTGCTTATGGCAGAGAGAGGAAAATAATGCCCCCCATCTTAATTTGAAACACGGAGACCACAGAGTACACGGAGGATAAAATTGAGATAATCTTTCTCCTGACTCTATAATAATTCGTGTGGTTTATAATTTTAGCCGACCACGAATTACACTAATTTTCACGAACCTTTCCTTTGTGCTTTGACTGCTCATGTGTATTACACGAAGAATTGCTTGTGCAATTACGAATAACACGAATCCGGTACAACGACATTAAGCCGGATGGTATTCGTGTCATTCGCAGACAACACGTGTTGTCTTAGTGAAATAAAACAAGAGGAATTGAAAGTTCGTGTCAATTCGTGTAATTCGTGGCTTGAAAAAACTTGTATAACCTTTCTCTGAGTTCTCTGTGTCCTCTGTGTTTCCTCAAAACATATCAGTATGTCAAATAATGGTAATATACATTCTCCAGTAATCGCAGTCCTTGCCCTTCAGGGAGCATTTGCCGAACATGAGCAGATGCTCCAAAAACTTGGAGTGGAAACATTCGAGATAAGGAACAGAACTGACTGGGACAAGCCTAAGGACGGACTCATCATCCCAGGTGGCGAGAGCACGACAATGACACGTATCATGCACGACCTCGACCTATGGGAACCTGTTCGCGATGCTATCAAGGGAGGACTTCCTGTGTTCGGAACGTGTGCTGGACTCATCATGCTCGACAGTAACCACCTTGGCACGATGAACATAACAGCCAAGCGCAATGCCTACGGTCGTCAACTCGGTAGTTTCTACCACGATGGCGAGTTCCGTGGAATAACGGATGTACCAGCCGACTCAGAACTCTCAACTCAGGGCTCACAACTTCCTATGACCTTCATCCGTGCTCCTTATATTGAGTCACATGGTGAAGGTGTTGAAATACTCGCTACTGTGGATGGAAAAGATGTTGCGGCACGACAGGGTAATCAACTTGTTACTGCTTTCCATCCAGAGCTGAATGACGACACACGTATTCACGAATACTTTGTAAAATGCATAATTAATAATGCATAATTCATAATTATGTCTTTCGGGATAAAGATTTCATTATACAAAAAGAGGATGCACCAATGGCGGTACATCATCTTTTTGTTTAAGTACATCTAAAACTGATAATAACCATATCTGCCTAGATTTACACCCATATCATTTCAAATTTACAACCATATCTCCTGAGCGGGAGATATGGGT
>JAGCWG010000531.1 GCA_017961965.1 Bacteroidaceae bacterium
GTTGGCTACCCACAGAGCACGTGCTCCAGCCATACGGCGACCTTCTGTGCAGACAGCGCTGCGTAATGGATGTTTCATATCTTGACTTATTTTTTGTTATCAGTATTCTCTCCAGTCCTCTTATAGGTGAGGGTGAAGTTTCTCAGTTTGTATTGGGCAAAAAAAACCTCTCTCACTGTTCGTAAGAAAGGTTCACATATGTTTCAAATCATGACTACATAAATACGCACCCACTCTTACGACAAGTTATCTTCTTGACGATAATGACTAGTCTGACGACCACGAGTAGAATGTTAATTAAATTAGTCATACAAATGATTTATTCGTGATTATTTTTTGTATTGCGTTGCAAATGTACGCAAATATTTTGAACGGAGAACACTTTTATCCGTTTTTTTGCACTTTTTGTGATAAAAATTAAGATAAAACCCGCTTTCTTGTGATAAATCGCAGTAGAAACCTACCTTTGGAGTTAAAAGTTAAAAGTTAAGAATTAAAAGTGTTCACGTTAATAATGAGTAATGGATAATGAGCAATTAGTAATGAATAATTAGTAATTAGCAGTTAGTAATGAGTAATTATTATCCTTTGTTCAGTGAGATTGCTTCGCTTAGTTACTAGTTAGATATATTTTCTCGTTTCTCATTCCTCATTATTTACTCATCATTGACTATCGTTTGTACGTTGTACTTACATCGTGCCTGCGTTGTCGCTCCGCTGTGCTCTCAGTATCCTCTGTGCCCTCTGTGTTTTAGATAAGTAGTGACTTTGCGTACAAAAATTTCTGCTATGCATAGCAAAAAAAAGAGGGTGGCATTAAACTTATATGATACAATGTAATCTAATAATGCACACAAATCATATAAACAGTTTTTACTAAAAGTATTTTTCAAACAATTTAACGGGATAACAATTCGCATGACATCAACATTTCGCTTATTTATCTTGCTGATGCTATCGTGTGCTTATGCCACAGCACAAACCAAATTTAACATTAAAGGAACAGTAATAGACGGAGAGACAAATGAAAGCGTGGAAGGAGCTTCCGTCCAGTTGCTATCATTGCCTGACAGTGCTTTCGTGCAGGGAATAGCTGCCGACAGACAGGGTGCATTCGCTCTCAACGGAGTGAAGAAGGCACACTATGCGCTGAAGGTTACTTTCATCGGCTATATGCCTGTCTTTGTGGACGTGAATCTTAATAACAAAAAAGGTAAGCTGATTGATTTAGGAAACATCAGGATGGGCAGCGACGATCGTCTCCTCAAGGAGGCTGTCGTATCTGCCGCAGCCGCTAAGGTACAGGTGAGTGGCGACTCGCTCGTGTTCAACACAGCGGCTTACCGTGTACCCGAAGGTTCTACGCTTGAGGCTCTCCTCAAGCTTCTTCCTGGTGCAGAGGTGGACGAGAACGGTAAGATTACCATCAACGGTAAAGAAGTTACCAAGATTCTCCTTAACGGAAAGGAGTTCTTCCTCAACGACATGGAGACGGCTATGAAGAACATACCTGTTGACATGATTGCCAACATCAAGGCGTATGAACGCAAGAGTGACATGGCACGCATCACGGGTATCGACGATGGTGAGGAGGAGACGGTGCTCGACCTCAGCGTGAAGAAGGATATGAACAACGGATGGTTCGGCAACGTGAACCTCGGTGGCGGAACAGAACACAGGTACAACTCACGTGCCATGATTAACCGTTTCAACGAGACAACAAAGGTGTCGCTCATCGGCAATGCCCGCAACACACCTAACCGATGGGGATGGAACAACGGTCTGCGCTCCGACAAGCGTATCGGTATGAACATCACCGACACACGTGAGAAGCTCACATCTGAGGGTAGCGTCATGTTCAACCACAACGGGAGCGACGTTCTGAACGAGTCAAGCACAGAATACCTCGTGAAGGAAGAAGGCAAGTACGGAGAGCAGCGTGGATTCAACTACCAGAGCAACATCGGTGTCAATGCCAATGCCAAGTTCGAGTGGAAGCCAGACACCATGACCAATGTGCTTTTCCGTCCTGAATTCAAATACTCACGCGAGCGTGGTGCCGGCAACAGTCGCTCGGCATCGTACAACACCAATCCTAACCTCATCACGGCTGATGCACTCGACTACAACGAGTCTGCCATCGACAACATCATGGCAGGCACAACAATGTCTGCCGATTCTGTGCTCGATATGCTTATGGCAACAATGAAGACAGCCAACATCAACCGCAGACAGTCATTAGGCAAGAGTACAGAAGCAAAAATGGAGTTGCAATACAACCGCAAATTCAACGACAAGGGACGCAACCTCACCATACGCTTCAAAGGCAACTACAACAAGAACGAGAATGAGTCAATGTCGGCTGCCAACGTGTATCAGCGTGAAACTGAATCAACAGATGAAGGCCCAAGAACAAAACACAAGAACACGCGCAACAACAGATACTACAATACGCCTGTGACGAACTACAATATCAGTATGATGGTATCATATAACGAGCCGATAGCTGACCGTACATACCTCCAGTTCATGTACAGCTACCGTTACGGTTACAACAAGAGTGACCAACAAGCATACGTGTATGACTCTGACGCATTCCAAGACCTCCACGATGCAATCGCTACAAACCGCTACGACATAGGCTCTGTACTCAATGCGATGGAGAACCTCCAGCACACACTGAGAGACACTACCGCACTGTGTAAGTTCGCCGAGTACAGGAACTACAACCAGATTATCAGTCTCCAGTTCCGACGTGTACGTGAAAGCTACAACATCAGCGCAGGCGTTGATGTCTTTCCACAGCACACTGTGCTCAACTACAGGCATATGGATAAGTCGTTTCCAGACACTAAGCGCAGCGTGGTCAATATCTCGCCACGTGCCAACATGAAGTGGAACTTTGACAAGCAGACCAACCTCCGCATAAGGTATCAGGGACACACACAACAGCCGTCAATGACCAACCTGCTCGACATCGTTGATGACTCCAGCCCTCTGTACAAGACAAGTGGTAACAGCGAACTCAAACCTGCGTTCACACACACAGTGAACGTAAACTTCAACTCCTACAAACCAGAGCCACAGAGAGGTATGTGGTTCTGGGGCAACTTCAACATGA
>JAGCWG010000532.1 GCA_017961965.1 Bacteroidaceae bacterium
GAAAAGTGAAAAGTGAAAAGTGAAAAATTCATTTTACTATGCACAATTCAATAATGAAGAACAGAGTAAATGTTTTTTTTCTGTTCGATTCAATTAAGAATAACGGAGTAAAATATATTTTCACTTTTCACTTAACATCATTCAATCTCCTTCAGTATTGCAACGATGTGTTTCCACACCATCTCAACCGTAGGGATGAGGAGACGCTCGTCAGGTGAGTGGACACCACGGAGAGTAGGGCCGAAGCTGATCATATCCATGCCAGGATATTTCTCGCTGAAAAGACCGCACTCAAGTCCTGCGTGGATGGCTCTTACCTTTGGCTCCTTGCCGAAGATTGACTTGTAAGTGTCAACTGCCACCTTGAGGAGCTTTGACTCCGAATTAGGCTTCCAGCCTGGGTAGCCGTCAGCAGTCGTTGTCTTGAAGCCTGCAAGACGGAGTGCAGAGCTTACGGCAATGGACATTGCCTTGCGCTGACTGCCGATGCTTGAACGCTGGCTTGTAACGATGTCGATGCTTGCACGGTTGCCTTCCTTACTAATAAGGTGTACGCTCGCAAGGTTGGAACTTGTCTCGACAAGACCTGCAAGGTCGATACTCATCTCGTACACGCCATTGTCAACGGCATTGAGAGCATAGATAATCTTCTGTGCCTGCTCATCGTTGATACACTTGTCAGCCGTTATACTTTCCATTGAAACGTGCATTGATTCCTCGTCGTGGTATTCCTCGCTAATCTCGCTTGCAAACACGTTGAAGTCAACACGGACGTTCTCCTTGTCGGCAAATGGCACTGCAATGACAGCCTCTGCCTGACGTGGGATGGCATTGTGGAGGTTTCCTCCCTGAATGTCCACAAGCTTGAGGTCATACTTCTCGCTTGCCTCATAGAGGAAACGTGAGAGAAGCTTGATTGCGTTAGGACGGTGCTTGTTGATGTCGTCGCCAGAGTGACCTCCACGGAGCTTGTCGATGCTGATGCGGATAGGGAAGTACTGCTTGCTGAGTTCCACCATTGTGACGTCGAGCGAAGCCTCTGTGTTTGCACCGCCTGCACAACCGATGAAAATCTCGCCCTCATCCTCAGAGTCAAGGTTGAGGAGGTACTTGCCGCTCATGAATCCAGGCTTGATGGCAAATGCACCTGTAAGACCAGTTTCCTCGTCACGAGTGAAGAGACACTCCAATGGTCCGTGCTCCACAGCAGGGTCGGTAAGGACAGCCATCTGGAGAGCCATACCGATACCGTCGTCAGCACCGAGAGTAGTGCCCTTGGCACGCATCCATTCGCCATCAACATACGTCTCTATTGGATCGTTCTCAAAATCGATAGTACAATCAGATGTCTTTTCGCACACCATGTCCATGTGGCTCTGGAGCACGACGGTAGCCTTGTTTTCCATTCCTGGAGTAGCAGGCTTACGCATGAGTACATTACCAGTTTCGTCAGTAACACAATCAATGCCATGTTCCTTTGCCCAGTTCTGAAGATAAGCAATAATCTTCTCTTCTTTTTTTGAAGGGCGTGGCACCTTATTTATTTGACTGAAATAGTCAAAAACGAGTTTTGGAGTCATAATTCTTAAAATATTATAAAAATATTAGGTGTTATACAATTTATTTGCAGAGAACAATTATCTTTGCAAAGAATTTATTGAACAAAATTAGAAAAAAATGTTGAAAGTATTCATCTATTGCGTCATAATTCTTGCTATTTGCATAGCATTGATGTGTGTTCGTATAATTTTTAAGAAAAACGGACGCTTTGTGAGCTCGCACGTGTCAAGCAGCAAGGCTATGCGAGATAGGGGAGTAACCTGTGTGCAAAGCCAGGACAGGGAAGCAAGACACAAGGAAAAGGCTATAAAGGAATACTAAGTTCTAATTGGCCGCATGACGGCAACAACAAACAAGATTAAGAATTAAACATAATTAATTAACTTGATATGAAAAAAACAATACTCGCTGTAAGCAGCATCATGATGCTTGCATCTACAGCATTCACATCTTGCAACAATGCAGATGCAGACAGTGCAAATGCTGTTGTGGAGAAAAACGTAGAAAGCAAGGCAACAAATATGAAGATTGCATTTGTGCTTATCGATACACTCACAAGCCAGTACCAGAAGTGCAAGGATCTTGAGGCAGAATTCACAAAGAAGCGTGCAAACGCAGAGGCAACCGTGCAGCAGAAAGGCAAGACATTTGCTTCACAGGTACAGGAATTCCAGCGCAAGGCACAGAGCAACCAGTACACACAGAACGAGTACAACAATGAGCAGGCACGTCTCCAGAAGGTTCAGCAGGACATCCAGGAGCTTCAGGCACGTCTCTCAACAACTCTTCAGGAAGATTACCAGAAGGAGTTTCAGGCTCTGACAGACACAATCCAGTCATTTGCCAAGACTTATGCAAAGCAGAAAGGTTATGATTTCATCCTTTGCAAGTCAAGCGGAATTGACAACGTGCTTTACGCAGACGAGAAATACGACATCACAGCAGAGGTTGTTGCTGCTCTCAACAAGCGTTACACAACGAAGGCATAGACCGACGCTAAAAAATAAGCAAAGACCATAATAATAAAAATAATCACAGAACCTCAGAAGATGGGTAATCAGCCGTTATTTGAGGTTCTTTATTTTGCTATTCTAATCGCGGTTATGTTTAATCC
>JAGCWG010000533.1 GCA_017961965.1 Bacteroidaceae bacterium
CCAAATGGTTCGCCTCTTTTTCATGCAAGGACCATTGGGTATCTTGGAACAGTAAGCATTAGCAGGGGAATTTTAAGAACAATGAGGACTCTTTGAGGAGGAAGGAGAGACAAAAGCCGTTATTCAAAAGGCTATAAATAGTGACTGTAAAATATAGCATAACTTTTCGAATAAAAAAAGAGCACTCCGAGATGAGCACTCTTCTGTATCAGAAAAACTGTAAAAAATCTGTTATGCAAACTTAGAGAAATCAACCTTACGCATATCGCATTCCTTGATAAACGCCTCATGGAGTGAGAGAGCTGCACCAAGATTATGCCAAGACTGACCCTTCTGGCTTATCTTGAGATAATCCCAGAGAAGCTGCTTGTAATCCGGATGAGCACAATTCTCGATGATAGCATGAGCACGCTGGATTGGGCTCTTACCACGAAGGTCAGCAACGCCCTGCTCTGTCACGATGATGTTTACATCATGCTCTGTATGGTCAACATGTGAGCAGAATGGAACGATAGCAGAAATGCAACCACCCTTTGCCACTGATGAGCAAGTGAAGATAGAGAGGAAAGCATTACGCTCAAAGTCGCCTGAGCCACCAATGCCGTTCATCATCTTAGTACCGCAAATCTGGGTAGAGTTGGCATGACCGTAGAGGTCACACTCGATGGCAGTATTGATTGCAATAAGACCGAGACGGCGGATAACCTCTGGGCTGTTTGAAATCTCTGACTGACGAAGGACAAGCTTGTCACGGAAGAAGTCCATATTGTTGTACATATCCGTTAGGACATCGTTTGTCACAGTAAGCGAACAAGTAGAAGCACACTTGACACGCTCCTTGTACATCAAGTCAACAATTGCATTCTGGAGAACCTCTGTATATACCTCGAACGCTGGCATATCTGGATTGCTACCGAGAGCACCAAGGATAGCGTTGGCTGTAGTACCCACACCACTCTGGAATGGGAGGAAGCCTGGAGGAATAATTCCCTTCTTGTGTTCACCCATAAGGAAGTTAGCCACGTTCTCACCAATCTTGTCTGTCACAGGGTCAGCATCCTTGAAAGCACGTGCCTCGTCTGGAATATTGCACTCGACAACTCCAACAACTTTGTTTGGGTCAATCTGGAGATATGGAGTACCGATGCGATCCGTAACCTTTGATATCAAGATAGGTTCACGCATAGGTGGGTCCTTTGGTTCATACACGTCATGAATACCTATTGACTTAGGGCTATGGAATGAGTTAAGCTCAAGAATGATACCCTTCTTTGCAAGACGTGCAACAGTAGGAGCAATACCACCAGCTGCAGTAAGATAAACCTTACCATCATTATCTATGGCACATACCTCAAGAATTGCCCAATCCACTTCACCAAGGAAACCATAGCGAAGTTCCTGAGCCATCTGGCTAAGGTGGATATCGTTGTAAGCAATCTCACCTGCATTAACCTTGCTGCGGAATACTGCGTTAGTAGTGTAAGGAGCACGATATCTGATTGCCTTCTCTTCTGCAAGCACTCCATCACAAGACATTCCTGTAGATGCACCAGTGAAGATACCAATTTGATAAGGACGACCTGCCTCATGCTCTGCATGAGCTATCTTTGCGATTTCCGCTGTTGTAGCCTTTGGTGTACCGGCAGGAGTAAATCCTGAGAGTCCGATATTATCACCACTCTTGATAAGTGCAGCTGCTTCTGCTGCCGTAATTCTTGTAAATGCCATATCTTATTTATGTGTTATTTTACTTCATCGAAGTCAATGTCAACATCAAGTTCACGCTTGTCTGATGGAGTATAGACAACCTTGTTGGCTCCACTTGTAAACTTGATAAGCTCAGGATGTTCCTTAGCAAACGTGTCAATGTGTCTCACGCGCTTCTCTTCGAGAATCTCGTTAACGGCAATAAGGATACCCGTCTCCTCAACATCTCCGAAACCATCGTTGATGGCAGTTCCAAACATCTTCATTGTAGGAGAGAGTCCCATGTACGCATTGACGAGTGGAGGAATATTGAAGCCGAACGAACGTACTTCTCGGTTAAGAATCTTAAAATCCTTTTTAAGTTCGTCTTCAGTAAATATCTTAGCAAGTTCTTCCTCTGGATGGTCAAGTTTGAGTGGACACATAGGAATAACAAGGTTTTCCTTGTCACCAAAGTGTTTCTGGAGGAAATAGAGAATCATATCACGACTCTTGCGGTGGAAGGATGGATACATGGTCATCTTGCCGAAGTAGTACTTACAGTTAGGCATGATGACAGTGAGTGCTCCAAGACCATCCCACAAGTTGTCAAGTGCAAAGATAGCCTTACTTCCCGCACGTGTTGATTGATATTCAAGTGTCACGAATGAACGTCCAAGTTCGATGGTGTAAGGAAGATAATCTTTAATGAACTTGTCAGAGAACTTGAACATATGTGATGTTGCAAGGATTGGCTGACCTGACTCGTCAAACTTGATGTCAGGACCTAAGATGTAACGGTAGCCACCGATAATATCTTCGGCCTCAGGATTCCACACGATAAGTTGCTTGTATGGCTCATCCATTGTGTCAAACTCATCAAGGTCAAGTGCTTTTCCTGTAC
>JAGCWG010000534.1 GCA_017961965.1 Bacteroidaceae bacterium
GATGATGAAAGTGATAATAAACGAGTTGAGTGTTGTTGTTATGACAATTATGGCTATTTAGCAGCAAATTACGAACAATATGTAAAACTCTACTCTGATGCTGACAAATGCTTGATGGCTTTGGAAAGCAACAATCTTGATGAATATGCCATTTATCTTGGTACAGAATATCGTTATCAATATCTGAATGGTATAAATGTAGGTTGTACTTATAATGGCACAATAGGATTTGGTTATGCGGGTGGTGGTTCCGAAGGATGTGTTCGTGACGTTAACTACCAGGACGTAAAGGGTTCAGATGCACCTTGTCCAATAATATGGGGCAAATCCAATTCTGACTGGCATCCCGGTACATTTTATTCGATTTTCTATTATTCAAGTGAGGACGGTACTCTTGAGCCAAGGCAAAACGTAACAGCCATTGGCGAAATTGTAAATGATGCTCAGCAGATACCAGCAACGGTTTATGATGTACAGGGCAAGCAGGTCAAGACTTGTGCTAATGGCAACGTAACGCTTCCTGATACAAAGGGTATTTACATCATCCGTCAGGGTGACAAGGTAATCAAGATGAAGAAATAATGTTGCTTTTGAAAGTGATTATAAAACAAAATCGGGTCTCTTTTGAGGCTCGGTTTTGTTGCATTATGGGATAATAAGGAATGAGCAAAACATGAAACTTTGAGGATGGCGTTTTGTCTTTTTATGAAGAAAATGCCAAACTTACATTTTGTAACCATTCACACCCTTTTTGCTTTCATAGTGCTATCTCTCATAATAGTCTCATATACCTCCCTAATGAGTCCCTAATTAGTCTCATACTTTTTCCACCCTTTTTCCAGTCAAGATGTAAGCACGCATGTATCTTTTTACGACAGAATGTCCAAAACGTGATGCTTGCATACCATTTTCTTTGAAGAGCTGTATTTTTTTGAAAAATGCCGTTAAAAAGAAAATTGTGAAGTTTTGGTGAACTTTTTCTTTGCATTTTTCCTTGTTGATTTACAAGAATTGTTTATTTTTGCATTGCAAAAACAAACTAACATTTCTAAATTCTAATCAATTATGAAAAAGAACTTTACCTTATTACTGTTCCTTCCTACCATGTTTGCGCTCAATGCCAATGCACAGGAAGATTTTGAAGACCAACTACCAAAGAGTCTTGTAGTGTTTCACAATCCTGACGTCAAGGGCATCCGCCTTGATAGTATCGTAACCAGAGTATTGGACAATCAACAAGTACTGATTAACGAAGGCGTGTATCTCGACCGTATATACGATTTCAGTGTATATGATTCAAAGGTTGTATTTGACTATCCTGAAGATGGAGGCGAGCCAACGAGACGACTTGTAAGTGGTACTCACGATTATTTTAACAACATTTCTGTTAAATACGACAAGGTAATCAATGGTATTAAACTTGCTAACAAAACACTCAAATCCGTTAGTTACAAGAATGATGTTTGTCTTGGGGTTGTAGGCATAACAGAGATGTTAGGCGAGTTCCCGATTAAGGAAACAACCCTTGATAATGGTGTCGTAACAAGCGAGACAACATACGAGTACAACGACAAGTTGGATATGACATTACGCCTCCATAAAAAAGTAGATACAGAGGGTAATGTGACTGGTGGTGACAAGGTAACAGTTGACTACAAAGATGATTTCCGCACGGAGACAAGCTACAAATACGACACTGTCAAGAAGGATTATGTTGCCATTCGTAAGACAGTAACCAAGGCAGACAAGTTGCACGGATGGATTACAGAGAAATACATCTATGATGCAGATGCAGAAGGCAACTTTGGTGAATGTTCTTATTCATTAGTCATGGATGTAGAGAATGTTGACTTTGGCGAATTTGAAAATCTTGACGTAAAAGGCGTTGTGACAACTGTTGAGGATGGCATAGTGAAATCATACAATATTTCTACAGATTACAAGTTCAGATTTTTTAGCGAAGATCTTAGATACAATGATTATCTTGAATATTCTGTAACATACAAGTTGAATGATAAAGGTGAAAAAGAAGCTGCACCTTTCAAGATTGAACGCAAATTCTTGTCATTCTTAAATGGTAGTGAATGCAAATACACATTTGTAGATTTACTTGATGCAGAAAGCAATAATAATATTGAATGCAATTTTTATGACAATAATGGTTATTTAGTAGCAAGCTACCGACCTGAGGTAAAACACTACTCTGACGCAAAGGCTTGCTTAGATGATTTGGAAAGCAATAACATTCACGAATATGCTTATTTCCATGGCGAAGAATATGAATATCAGTATCTGAATGGCATAAATATAGGTTGCACTTATAATGGTAACATAGGATTTGGATATGAAGGTGGCTTCTTTTATCAGAAAAGCGTTCGCGACACAAATTACAAAAACGTGAAAGGCTCAGATGCTATCCGCCCAGTAATATACAGCAAAAGCGAATATGACTGGCTTCCAAGTATTGCTTATTCAGTCTTCTACTATTCAAGCGAAGATGGCACACTTGAAGCAAGAAATTCCGCAACAGCCATTGACGACATTGCTGATGACTCAAAGCCTGCTCCTGCTGTCATCTATGACGTTCAAGGAAAGGTCATCAAGACTTGCTCAGGCAACAACATCACTCTTCCTGAGGCATCAGGCATCTATATTGTTCGCCAAGGCAATAACGTAACTAAGATGAAGAAGTAAGACAAGTATAACAGACATCTTCCTGCAACAAGGAGGAAATAAAAAGACCTTCAATCTGGACGGTTCAACAGAACTTCCAAATTGAAGGTTTTTATTCGATTTAGCAATTACTCTTTTTCACTCTTTTCCTGCAACTTACTGACAGCTTCGTTGTATTGTTCCTCTGTTATGTGGCCTCTGTTCCTCAGTTTCTGGAGGTTCTCTAAGTCTTCATTCGTTGTCTGAGGGTCAAGATTCATAAAGGTGTTCTTGTTCCAAAATTGCCAACGCCACTGTAACATCATCTGTCGGAAGATGAAATAAGCACCTATGGCAATAATAACTATAGCGAAATAGCCAATTGATTCAAAAAGATTAGTTAGATTTTCCATTATAAATATTTTTATGGTTAGAATTGCTTGCAAATATAAAGCATTCCCACGGATAAATATCTTTTTCGCAATGTTTTATTTGTTTCTATAGAAGAACAACATCGTGAACCAGCATGTTAATTATTAATTGTTCATTTACTCATCTTCCTCTAACGTGAGTGAGTGGAACAGGCGTATTCGTTTCAACTTGGTACGACCACCTTGCCATCCGCTTAGCGAAATTGTTGTGACACAATCCTTGTCGGCATAATATACCTTCTCGTTGGTTGATACGCCATTCTTCATTTTAATGTGTTCGCTTTTGAATCGCTCGCCATTATTGTAGTTCAGGCTGACAGACGAGCTTTCATCCATCGTCTCCATGTCCAATGTAAATGCAAGTAGTCCTTTAAATCTCATGGTGATAAGGTCCTGTCCCTCGGAGAAACAAACATGACCGTCAGCAAGGTTGTTGAAACGATAGAACACATTGTCAAGCGTGTCAAGCTCCTCAAGCGTAAAGTTGATGACCCTTGCCGTGTCAAGTTGAAGGAAAGACAAGATGCGTGTACCGTCTTTCTTTGCTTTCGTAAACATTTTGCCTGTCTTTCTTGTAACAGAATTTGCATCTGCCAACTTAGCTTCAAGTGTCTTGCGAGCTTCGGCATTGCGTATTCGTTCTTTGACTAATAATGTGTCGCGAGCCCTGTCTTTCTCTTCAATCTTGTGGTAGTGCTTGTTTCGCATCACAGGACGTATGAACTTTTTCCAGTTCTTTTCGGAATAACTCATGTCCACATACGCATTATTCATATACATGAATGCTACGTATGGCCTGTGTTCCTTGTCTATCTCCGACGTCCAGTAGTCCATCCCCTCCTTGGCATAACGACGCACGAAGATAGTGTTGCCGTTAGGGCCAGTAACGATGAATCCTTTCACACCATCCAGTGTGGTACTACGCCAGTCACATTCATTTATCAGTTCCTGCATCTGACTGATGGAAGGTGAATGCCATCCTTTTCCCCACATGTGTTTGGCGGTATCAACCACCTTCTTCTTTCCCTTAGTCTCCACGGGTAAGGAGATACCGCTGTCTGTCACGCACTCGCCTCCCAGGTTGTGGTCAGCCCACAATACGGAAAGACCCAAATCAACAGGCTTTCCCACTTTACCAATCAATTTCGTCTTTGTTCTGCAACCAGTCATCATCGTAATCATGCCAGCACAAAGAATGATAATAATCTTGTTTGTTTTCATTGTATTCTTGATGTTTTGTACAAATGTACGATGATTAAGCATCATTCCATGTGTCCCCTCATGCCGATATTTCCACGTGTCCAACATTTGTACATCTGCATGTCCATTTTTTAGACACATCTTTTTTCCCATGTATGGTTACGCAACTTTTATTCCAATGTTTCTTAAATTTTGAGGCAAAGTTGCACAACCCTCATTTCTGGCATACAAAAACAGTAATGCGCAGTATCGGCCTCAATACTGCGCAGTATTGATGTGTTTATTCCGCAGTATGTATTTTCCAGAGTATTTATTTTTTCCTTTTACTCTTATGATGTTCAGAGAATATGCAGGA
>JAGCWG010000535.1 GCA_017961965.1 Bacteroidaceae bacterium
CTCCAAGCAGGAAGACCTTCGTTCTTGTCGTAAGTGCTGAATGCAGAAAGTGAAGCATTCTTATATGGAAGTTTCTTTCCGAAAGAAACATCTCCGTTAGCGAATATGTCGTATGGCATTGGGATATCAGCACATGATGTTGTGATAGCCAATGTTGTTGCTACTGTGAGCAAAAATGAAAATATCTTTTTCATAAATCTTTTCTAATTTGTGTAATTGTAGTTATAGTGAAGTTAAAGAGGAGTTATATGGGAGTTAAAATGACAAATGAGTATCGTCTCTTTAACTTCATTTTAGCTTCTTTTTAGCTTCTTATTTAACTCCAAAGATAAATCTTAATTATTCCCCCAACTCAATGATATCGTCGATTGAACGAAGCGAAAGCTGATAGCTTGAAGAGTAACGGTTCAAGAGCCCGTAGATTGTCTTCTTGCCTGGCTTGATGGTATCGCCTGCAAACGTAGAGCTTGTACTTGTGTAGAGAAGTTGTGACTTCTTCACTCCATCAATAGTGATGTCGTGGTACTCTGAGTACACATCGCCACCTGCCTCCCAGTGGGCGTATGGCCATCCTGCGTCAGAGATAGTGACGTTCTTCATCACTACGAGCATAGGAGTAATCTTGTCAATGTTGTTTGCACTGAGGTCGTCAGCTTTTATCTCACGAGCCTGTACCATGTTCACGTTTGGCTTGCCAATCTTCTGGATGTGAGTCTGCATCATTGGGAATGTCATTGGCCCCAGTTTCATAGCACCGTTGGTGTTGATGTATGGCATTCCGATACGTGGTGACTTGCCATAGCTTCCTACGTAGAGGTCCTTGAGGTCGATGCGCACCTTCTGTCCAACAGGATAGATGGAGTAGAGACAACCAAGTCCCTTGATGCTTACGCAGAAGCCGCCTTCACTTGTGTCGAGTGTTCCGTCCTCGGCAATACCCTGAATGAAGATGCTTTGGTAGATGTTACCTGATATGTCGTTTGCAACAACGATACCCTCAACCACTTCATTGGTAGTGACAAGGCTGTATGTCTGTCCCTCAATGACGCTTGCATAATCCTTGCGAAGCTTTGAAAGAGTGGTAGTCGGTTCACCAATGTTCTCAGCAGAGTAGAGGTCGTTATCGACTATCTCGTTGTCCCAGTCGTTCATGCAGGATGCAAAAGTGAGTGTTCCTGCAAATAATGCTAAAAATACTTTCTTCATATCTGCTTAGAATTTGAGTGAAACATTGAGGAATGCGTTGATTGCATTTGCATAGTAATAATATGAGTTCTTAGAGAACTGATAGTCGTAAGTACGGTCCTTGCGGTTCTGTTCATATCCACCAGTACGCATGTCTGTGTTGTTGGTGATGTTCTGAACCTGAAGGTTTATGCTGAGACGCTTGCCATCACGGAGGTTGATGCTCTTACCGATTGATGCGTCGAGCATGAAGCCGCCCTTGCACTTCTCTGATTCTGGTGAGTAACCATCAAGAACCTCGCCAGTCTCGCTGTCATACACGTATGCAGCGTGACCGTCGGCAGCACTTGCCTTTGCCTTGTCCCATGCGTTGGTTGTAGAACCTGTATTGATGTTATATTCGAGAGTGTTGTTTGCAAATCCCTGTACACCACCTTCAGTTGAGTTGCTCAGACGGAGATAGCGTGATGCACTGATATATACACGGTCGTAGTAGTTGAGGTTAGCATCGAAGTACCAACCGTTGATGTTGTAAGAGAGACCTACAGATGCAGCTGTGAGTGGAGTTGAGTCCATCTTCACGTTCTTCATGAACACGAGGAGTGGCTGGTTTGTACCCTCCTTGATAGGAGTGAACTTGTTAATCATGTTCACAAGTTCTGGGTCAGAACCTTCGTAAGAGAGCTGTGCGTTAGGATTGTTTGTATATTTTGCATCTGAGATAGTTCCGAGGAGGTTGAGCTTGAGGTTACGTGCAAGCTTGACGCTTATGGCAGCTTCAAGTCCCTTGTACTCCTGCTCGATACCTGTCATTGTGAGGTATGTGAGGTAAGAGAAGTCATCGTTGTAGAATGTTGTCTGCTGAGTTACATCGTTGAACTTAGTGTAGTAACCACTTACCTTACCGCTTACAGGACCGAAGTACCACTGGTAGCCAGCCTCTACGTTCCAGAACCATTCGTTCTTGAGATTGTTGACGTAGTTGTTCTGGATACGTGGTGCAACGAATGAGTTGTAAGCCAATGGTGCCTGACTCTCGATGCTTCCGCCTACATAGAGGCGTGATGTGGCAATTTTCTGCTCAAGGAGTAACTTACCGCCACCACCGAGGAAGCTTGCAACACCGCTCTTACCCTTTGAGTAGTTCATGCAACGACCGTTGCGCATAAGTCCTTCACGTTCCATCCATGTGCCTTCGATGTCGGCACTATAGTTGATGGTGAAGTCACCGAACTGCCACTGGTTCTGACCGAAGCCCTTGACCTTGTTCACGTAGATATTGTAGTCATATCCGAACTTGTCGCCTTCCTTTATGAGACGGTTAGGGTTGTCCAAGTCGTTCTGGATGTAAGTACTGTTTGAACCGTACTTATTGAGTGAATAGTTGTCGAAGTCATGGAATGTAGTAGCTCCGAGAAGGTCGTCCATAGTGTTGTAGTGCATACCCTTTGTAGAGTTTACATTAACGCCGAGAGTGTATGTGCTACGCTTGTTAATCTTTCCGTTGAGGATAGAGCTGAGGTTGAATACTGTCTGGTTGTTGTGACGCTTCTCTACATAGTAGCGTGCATCGCCGCCGGTAGCATTGTTTGCCTCATTGACAGCATAGAGCTGATCCCACTGAATCTGACGGTGTGCCTTGTCGCTTGTCCAATAGTCATAAAGGTTTTGCCACTGTGCAAGAACTCCTGGGTTATCTCCAAACCAATCATCGTTGTTGAAGTTTGTATCATACACGTTGAAAACGGATGATGGAAGGTTCTTGTAGTAAGTTGGCATTGGGTTGTATGCATTGTTGTACGCAAGACGAGTGGAAGCGTAGTTCATGAATGTAACGGCAGCCGAAGTAGCGAGCTTGGTGTCCTCGTTAATCTTCCAGTCCCATGTGGTAAGGATAGAAGGTGAGAACTCCGATACAACGCGGCTGTTACGCTTCTTGCCGTTCTGGTATCCCCATGCAGCGTTATAGTAGTGGCTGTTTGCGAGGGCGTATGCCTCTTCAGTAGCCGCAACCTGCTGTCCACGCTCAGTTGGTGCGCCCCACACATTGAGTGAGAGGGAATGCTTGTCGTTGAACTGCTTCTCTGCACCGAGCATGAATGAGAAGGAGTTGTAGAATGTACCTTCGATAACACCCTGGTGAGCCCAGCGATATGCTACGCTTCCCATAAATGCCCAGCCGTTCTCCATAAGTCCTGTGGCAAATGTGTAGTTGGCACGGAGTACATAGTTACGGTTCGTACCAGCAAGGCCTATCTTGTTGCCTGCTGCGTAGTGGCTTGCACGGATGTCGATGTCCGTAGCTCCGCCAAGTGGCGAATAGGAGAACTTGTTCTGCTCGTAGTTGCCTACGCCAGTCTTGTTACGTGTAGCGTCGTTAAGTCCTCCGGTGATACCAGAGAAGCTGAAGCGACCACTCTCTGCATTGTTAAACTTAATGCCGTTGATGTAATTACCAACATACGCATTGTCGAGGGCTCGATACTTAAAGCGCATGGCTGACCACTGGTAGCCAATCTCGCTAAGGTATGGGTCCTTCGTACTTGATATGGTGGTAATAGTGCTGGCAGCTTCCGCATCCTCGTCAATCTGACCTTCAGTGAGGGAGAAATCGAAATCATCGTCCTCTGCACTGATTGTGTCAGTCTTGACAGCTTGGGCAAATGCTCCTGTGGATAGGCACAAAGCTGCAGCCATAAGTGTCACACCTTTTCTCATAATTTTTTTGAAGTGATTTTATTTTTCTGTTTTTAGTATATTCGTAAACTTAATTTCGACTACAAAATTACTTAATTTTGTTTGAATAATGATATGTTTATACAATATTTCTCTTTTTTTGCGGAAAGATATTTGTATAACGAAAAAAAAATATGATATTTGCTCTCGATAATTTGAAATATCTTCAGGATATCCAATTCTTAATACATAATTGACAACAAACAATTCATAATTGACAGCTAAAAATGCGTAAGATTATATATTCATTTGCTGCTCTTTTGGCAGCTGTAGCGTTCACCTCGGCAAGACCAGAGGGAAAGGAGTCAAACGAGAAGCGTACCATCTATGCCGGCGTGGCATTCTACAATCAGGAGAACCTCTTCGATACCATTCACGATGAGGGAAAGAACGACTATGACTTCCTGCCAGATGGTAGCTATCACTGGAACAGCCACAAGTATAACAATAAGCTTGCCAATATGTCACGTGTGCTCAGCGAGTTGTGTACTGACCGTGTGAAGGGTGGGGCAGCGTTCATCGGACTATCGGAAGTGGAGAATGCACGTGTGCTTGAAGACCTCGTGGCACAGCCAGCATTGAAGGAAAAAGGATTCAAATTCATTCACTTTGAGGGTGACGACCGTCGAGGCGTAGATGTGGCAGCACTATATAATCCAAAGATGTTCCGTCCAAAGTCATGCAAGCTTATATCTGTCACTGAGGAGTATAAGGCTTTCAGCAACGGTCACATCACTCGTGGCGTACTCCTTGTTGAGGGTAGTCTCCTTGGCGAAGATTTTGCTTTCATGGTAAACCACTGGCCTTCACGTGGTGCTGGTAGCGAAAGCCGTGAGTTCATGGGTCGTAAGGTGCGTGCCATCACAGACTCTCTCGTTGCCGTAAAGCCAAACACAAAGATTGTTATCATGGGTGACTTGAATGATGATCCTGATGACAAGTGTATCGTTGAGGCTCTCAAGGCAAAGAATGACGTCAAGAAGGTGAAGGAAACGAATGACCTTTACAATCCTTGGTACGAGACTCTCCGTAAGAAAGGACAGGGCACTCTCCTTTGGGATGGCATGTGGAATCTCTTCGACCAGATTATTGTATCAAAGAATCTTGTTGGCAAGGACCGTAGTTCGTTCACCATGTTCAAGAACGAGATATTCAAGCCTGACTATATCACATCAAAGTCAGGACGAAATGCAGGCGGTCCATTCCGTACCACTCTCAGTGGTATCTGGCAGAATGGCTATTCAGACCACTTCCCAACACAGATTTACCTTGTAAAAGAGATTGATAAATGAAATGAAGAATAAAAAGCAAGCATGAATCTAAAATGGTTGTGTGCTTGCTTTTTTTGATTTACATTGATGTAATAAAGGCTGGTTTCACATAGATTGAAACCAGCCTTTATTATATGTACCATAATGAGATTTGTTACTTCTCTTCAGCAGGAGCAGGTGCTGCTTCCTCGAACTCTGTGATTCCGTAGTTTACGAGGAGATTGTACCATGCGAGAACCTTGCGCATATCGCTTACACGTACACGGTCTGTGTCGTAGTTAGGAAGAACCTTAGCGAAGAATGCAACGATGTCATCCTGCTCAGCCTTCTTTGGTGAGAGGTCAACAGCCTTGCCGTCGTAGTTCTTCTTGATTGACTCGAATACAGAAGCGAGACTTACCTCGCTGTCGTCATTTGTATAGATAGAGATGTCTGCAAGTGAAACGACCTTGTCAGCACCGAATGCTGGCATACGCTTCTTTGCATCATCTACTGTTTCTACGATAAGGCTCTTGTTGCCACGTGACACGAGGCGGTAGAGTCCTGGTTTGCCAGAAATGGCGAGAATTGTCTTAAGCATAATATTTTTTTTCTTTTTATTAAGAAGTTGAAGTGCCTTAGTCGTTATAAATAAGCGAGCTGGAGCACTATATCTTCTTTATGGTTATGAATAATTTTCTATATACTGTATGAGTTTCCTCATTTCGTTTTCTGTCTCATCATAATTGTTGTGACGGAAGATGTAGTCGGCTTTGCGCCTTGCTTCGTCATCTGATATTTGTGCAGCCATACGTGCCTCAATCTGTTCGCGTGTGGCATGGTCACGTGTCATGGCTCTTTTCAGACGGTTTCTTGCATCTGCCCAGATAAGGACTGTGGTATCTACCACATCGTCAAAACCTGACTCAAATAGTATGGCACTTTCCATTATGGCTACTTGTTTGCCTTCCGCCCAACGAAGGAAGTCCTTCTTTACCGCTGGATGGACTATGCCGTTCACCTTGGCGGCATTATCTTTGTCTGAGAATATGAAGTTTGCAATAACTGGCTTGTTGAGTTGTCCGTCGGGAGTATAGGCATCGTTGCCAATCAGCGTCTTAATCTGTGAGATGATTTCCGCATCTTCCAGCATAAGCTGCTTTGCTTCGTCGTCGCAGTTGTACACCTTATATCCACGTTCTCTTAGCAGATTACAGATGTAAGTCTTATCGCTTCCTATGCCTCCTGTTATTCCTATCTTCACTTTCTTATTCTCAAGTGTCAAATTTATAATTTATGCGTCCCGAATAAGTTAATGTTATTTTTTAGTCCGCTTGTTCAATCACATATTCAACGGCTTCGGGGGTGACATTGATGTGTGTGACTTCGCGAGGATAATTGCGCAACTGCACAGGACACCTTGCTGGATTATTGATTATGTCATTGTAGTCAATGACGATAAGGAAATCCTTCTCCGTAACCCTGTTGTACATGTTTGTGCTGACGTGGAATGTCACATCCGCCTTGATTGGGAATGTGCGTACCACCTTGTTTGAAGGACAGTTCTCGCAGTATATTGGAACTGAAATCTTCTTCTCCGTGAAGAGGTCAACACATATCTGCACTCTTACGGAGTCAGGAATAATCTTCACACCGTGAATCTTGCGTATGGCAATACGAGTGTCGATGGTGTCCTCCACATGACGGAAAAACGGATTGTCCGTATATACGCACTCAACATTGTCATACAAGCCTTGTGGTGCATAGATGTCCACAGAATCAGGCTTGATGTTGATGTGACCGAGCACGTGTTGCATACCGACTTGTACCTTGCCTCCGAAAAGAACAGGTACGCGTTTCTTCTTTCCTGTTGAGTAGTATGTCATCAGTACACCTGGCGAACATGTTTTCACCTCAATGGCAGCCCCGAGTAACTTCTGCACCTGACGTCGGATGTACGTCGCATCAGTTATTGCCTTGCCTTTTTGGCGTTGGAAGACATCGTAGGGAATCACGATGTGGTTGTTGTTCCTGCTAATGTGGTCGAGGAAGTCGAAACCACGTCCTTCAGCCGTCACCTTTATATATTGTGGCAACTCTGAAGTGAACACCACGTTCTTAGGCACACCTGTTATCTCATAGGTGAAGTCAAGAACCTGTGTTGTCTGTTCCTTGAGTGTTTGCAGACACCAGAAACCGATGGATATGACGAAGAATACGAGGTACACCAAAAGATTGCGATTGATTTTTACCAACCGCAATCTTCTGTATGTTAGCTTAAAGAAACCTAAGATTCTGGATGCAGATATGTTTGCATTCTCCATTCTCCGTCTCTCCTGTTTTGCTGATTAGTTACTACTGTTGTACTGGCTGGTTACCCTTTGCATAAACGTAGTTGCGGTCAACCTTGA
>JAGCWG010000536.1 GCA_017961965.1 Bacteroidaceae bacterium
GTAGCACCCATATCGCTTGAAAAACCTAATTCCACTGTTAGGTCGAGATGCTGGGCTTTGTTGCCGGAAAGACCAATTCCATACACACCTCCTTCGGTTATATAGTTGCATCGTCCAGATATACCATATTCTGGATAGTTGCTTTTTGCAGCAAGTGCCTCAATCTCGTTTCGGTCAATAGCCATCATCTGTCCCATTCCAACATGGCGGAGTGGAATACGTACAGTACACATCAGGTCTTCAGGATTAATTGTTACGGAATCCTTCTTTACGCTGTCCCATATCTTTGTGTACCAATCTGTGACGGTATAGTTAGGTTTTGCCAATTCGTATTCCTCTCCATCAGGGAAATGGTATGTCATATAGTCCCATGTTACCTTCAACTTGCCTTCTTCCTTTACTCCGTAGATGGAGTGGTCGTGGATTACACGTCCGTAGTCGTTGAAGAAGGCTCCATTCTTGCGTGTTACATACACGAGCATGGCAGACATACCATTTGTACCGGAACCATATACTTTCTTTCCGTTTGTATCTGTGTAGAGATAATTCCATACACCAGGACTTGTTCTGCCTGCATTCATGTGACATGAACCACACGAATAGCCAGCATATACTGGACCGTAGTTGTTTGTCACGTCATCATACAGTCCGTCGCCACTAAGGAAGCGTGACGAGTATTTGCCAGTAACCCATGGTGCATCCATGTCGTATGCTTTACTTGAATTGACAAAGATGGTTGATGTTCCTGCCGACATAGCATACTTATTGAGATCGCCCGCATGAGCAACCTCAAACTCTTCTATGTCCATCTGGTCATCCTCGTTGCAGCTGACCATAGGTATCGTACATAATATTGTTAAGGGAATCTTTATCAAACTGTTCATTTTTGTTCTGTTTATATTTTAGGCTTTAGATTGCAAGGTTATAAGGCTATCTGTTTATTTGAATGCCTATTCGTGCCATTCAAATCAGACTGCCTTATAACCTCAAAATTCTATAACCTTAAAAATTACTCTTTAACCCACTTGTTGTAGAGTGTTGTAGCGTCTTCCTTGAGGAGTAATGCCACGTTCTTTGCATAGTTGCCCCATGCTGAAGCGTACTGAGAATAAGTTTCGTCGCTAACCTTGCGTGGTTCTCCGTTGAGGAAGAGAAGATATTCGAGAGTGTGGAATCCACGGAGTGCCTGAGCTGACTCTATAGCTTCGTTTTCCTCGTCATATTCTCCATTCCATGTGAATGCAGCCCAATCCTGTGACTTGAGGAGGTTCTCAATACCATCCTGATCAAGTGGCCATGAGTCCATATTTGGGTCAAGTCCGAGTTCAGATACAGGACCGAAAAGGAATGCTTCAGATGTCTCCCATGGCTGACGTGCTGCAAGCCAAGCCTCAGCTGCTGCTTCGAAGTTTTCATCTGTTGGAGTAGCCTGTAACTTTGATACAGCATTGTAGAGTGCTGTGTTCTTAGCTACGAGCTCAGCGTAAGTAGGGAGTGCCACAACATCCACGAAGTTGTTGACAATCTCCTGACAGTCTTCTTCTGAGAGACGGCTGATTGACTGCTTGAATGTTTCAAGACTGTTCTTGAGTGTAGCGCAAGCCTCGATAGCTTTCTTTGTCTCTGCTGAGCCGATGTTATTGCGGAAAGGTTGTGGAATGGCATCAATTGCTGACCATGCAGCAACGATATTGTTCCATACATTTATTGCAGACTCACGGAGAGCGTCGTTTTGTGCACACTTAGAGAGTATTGAAGGTGTGGCGCTTGTGCTCATGTGCTTTGTATAGTCGTATGTGTCGAGGTCATCGTCAATACGTGCGTTGACGAATGAGTTTGCGATTGACACGATGTTGTTCTTATAGTCATCACGTGAGTGCCATGAGTACCATGACTCCACAGAGTAGAGTGCCTTTGTCTTGTCGCCTGTGAGGAACTCATTGTAAGGTTCGCCAATCTTAGCTTCACCCACCTCGTTGGCAATATCGATAGCACCGTCAATAATCTGTTCCACACATGATTCTGCAGATGTGTAGCTTGTTTTTGATGTGTGCTTCTTGAAGTTTGCACCGAAACCAACCACATTAGCCTCGTCCACATTTTCTTGGTTGTTAATTGGATTGTCGTTCTCCTCGTCATCACCACATGATGATACCGACATAGCAAGTCCCAAAGAGATGAGACCCATCAAAAGATAATTTTTCTTCATTTGTTTGTTATTGTTAGTTTGTTAGTCCCTAATTGTGAATTATGCATTATTAATTATTAATTTCTTGTGAACCATCCTGCCCAGCCCATACCTATAGCAAACTCATTTTCAGAGTTATATTTGCCACCTCCAATCTTGCGTGAAGTGTAGTCTGCCTTTATGATGAGGTTTGGAAGAGCTCGCCACTTGATACCTGCAACCCACCTGTTTGTCTTGAGTCGATGGTCTGCAACATACATTCATGTGACATCCTCCTTTGGATTGTAATATTCGGAGCGTCAGAAAGGTA
>JAGCWG010000537.1 GCA_017961965.1 Bacteroidaceae bacterium
TATCCTCGGTATGGCACTCCTCGACTTCAAGGATATGCTTGAGGTAGGAATAGAGACAGCCATGGCAGGAATATCAACATATGCACTTGCCGTAGGATTCATCTCAGCATTCATCGTAGGATGTATTGCCTGCAAGATGATGATTGAACTTGTCAAGAAGGGCAAGATGATTTGGTTCTCCATCTACTGTGCCATCGTCGGAGTATCGGTATTGGTATGGCAGTTGCTTATGTAAAATTAGGCTGTTTTTCACGTCCTGAGTTTGGAACTCTTAATCCATAAGGATAAAATAGTATAGAAAATACTGTGTTTTGAAGTAGTGACTAAGTACTGACTCATATGAGACTCATATGAGACTTACATGAGACTCTGAGCATAGACAATATAGTATCATTCAAGCAACAGTTTTTCTTACTACACGTGAACAAGGCAGGCTATAATAAAAATATAATGAATCCCCAACTCGGAGAAATACTCGTATTCAATAAGCCTTACAGGTGGACATCGTTCAATGTTGTAGCCAAGGTACGCAGGGAACTGTCACACAGGTTAGGCGTAAAGAAACTAAAGGTAGGACATGCAGGTACGCTCGACCCTCTTGCCACAGGCGTATTGCTTGTGTGCACAGGTAAGGCAACAAAGCGTATTGATGAACTACAGAGCCATACGAAGGAATATGTTGCAACAATCAAACTGGGTGCTACGACTCCTTCCTTTGATATGGAAACAGAAGAGGATGCAACTTATCCTTTTGAACACATCACCCGTGAAAAGGTAGATGAGGTACTCAAAAGCTTTGTCGGAAGGATAGAGCAGGTTCCCCCTACCTATTCTGCATGCAAGGTGGATGGCAAAAGAGCCTTTGCCCTTGCACGTCAAGGTGAAGAGGTGGACTTGAAACCAAAGGTACTCGTCATCGACGAAATAGAGGTTATGCACTTTGGTATGGTTGAGAATCGTGTTGACGAACTTGAAGATGAACGTAGTTCGGAAGACCCACGTGACAACCGTATCAAGTACCAGACAGGAAACCTCGGTGAGAGTCATCTCTCGCTTACCATAAGGGTTGTGTGCAGTAAGGGTACATACATCCGTGCTTTGGCACGAGACATCGGCAAGGCACTCGGTAGCGGAGGTTATCTCACAGACCTTATCCGCACAAGGATTGGCGAGTATAAACTCAAGGATTGCATAGACATAGAGCATCTTGACGAATGGCTTGATGCTCAGACAATAGAAAAAGAAATACTTTAATAAAGGATAAAGATATGAAACTATCTCAGTTCAAGTTTAAGTTACCAGATGACAAGGTGGCACTCGAGCCTCCTTACCATCGTGATGAATGCAAGTTAATGGTCGTTCATCGTAAGACAGGTGAAATAGAGCATCGTTTGTTCAAGGACATCATCGACTATTTTGATGATGGTGACTCATTCATATTTAACGACACAAGGGTATTCCCTGCACGTCTATACGGAAACAAGGAGAAGACAGGCGCACGTATCGAGGTATTCCTCCTTCGTGAGCTTAACGCTGAGCTCCGTCTCTGGGATGTTCTCGTTGACCCAGCACGTAAGATACGTATAGGAAACAAGTTGTACTTTGGCGAGGACAACTCAATGGTAGCCGAGGTTATCGACAATACCACTTCACGTGGACGTACACTCCGTTTCCTCTATGACGGTCCTCATGATGAGTTCAAGGCTGCCCTCTATGCACTTGGAGAGGCTCCACTACCAGACGATGTCCGTTCACGTCGTAAGGCTACACCAGAGGATATCGAGAATTTCCAGACAATATATGCAACAAAGGAAGGTGCTGTAACCGCTCCTGCCACAGGTCTCCACTTCTCTCGTGAGCTCATGAAGCGCATGGAGATTAAGGGTATCAACCAGGCATTCATCACTCTCCACGCAGGTCTCGGCAACTTCCGTAACATCGACGTTGAAGACCTCACAAAACATAAGACAGACAGCGAGCAGATGTCCGTATCGGCAGAGGCTTGTGCTATCGTCAACAAGTCAAAGGAAGAAGGACATCACGTATGTGCCGTGGGTACTACCGTTCTTCGAGCAATCGAGACAGCCGTAGGTCCAGGTGGTTTCATCAAGGAGTTTGAGGGATGGACAAACAAGTTTATCTTCCCTCCATACGACTTCACAGTGGCTGATGCCTTTGTCGTAAACTTCCAGATGCCACTCACAACCATGCTTATGCTTGTAACAGCCTTCGGTGGCTACGACGTGGTGATGAACGCTTATAAGGAAGCCCTCAACGGCGACTATAAGTTTGGTACTTACGGTGATGCTATGCTCATAATTGACTAAGATGCATACCGTATTCCTATCATTAGGTACAAATCTTGGCGACAAGGAAAGAAATCTCAATGACGCCATTGCTCATATACAAAGGCGGATTGGCACAGTTGTGGCCAAATCCGCCTTTGTCCAAACTGAGCCGTGGGGATTTGAAAGCGATAACTCCTTCCTTAATGCAGCCATAAAGGTAGAGACAATACAGTCACCCGAACAGGTTCTGCATCAGACTCAGGAGATAGAGAGGATGCTTGGCAGAGTGTCCAAATCCGTTGATGGCAAGTACCACGACAGAATAATAGATATTGACATTCTTTTGTATTATGTGGATTCTGTCATCAAGGGTGACGGCTTACATATAAGTACACCAGAACTGACTATACCACACCCGTTAATGAATGAGCGTGACTTTGTGCTCATCCCATTGAAAGAAATATTATGAAATTAAAGTTTTTACATCTGGCATTGTTTGCCTTGCTTCCATCATGTATTATGGCGCAAAAAAAACAGTTTACTCTCGATGATCTCCTTCCTGGAGGAAAGACATATTATCAGAACTCCGTTCCTGAAAACAAATACCTCACATGGTGGGGTAACGAATGTGTAATGCTCGAAGTTGACAGATGTTATGTCATAGACAAGAAGACTGGCAAGGAAAGCAAGTCTATGTTTAACCTTGACGACATCAACGCAATCCTTAAAAACGCAGGAAAAAAGACCGTTTCAAGTCTCCTATATACGTCATTCCCATACGAGGACAAGTCATACGCTATGGTCGAACGTAGTAATGGCACAAAGTATCTCGTTAGCTTTGCAGATGAGAAGAAAATAATCTGGACATCCGAAGCTGGAAAAGATAATGAAGACTGGAACAGCACATCACGTAATCTGGCATATACGGACAATCATAACCTATATGTTCAGGATGCTGACGGAAAGACCATTCAGGTGTCAAAGGATGGAAATAACGACATAAGATATGGCGAGTCCGTCCATCGTGACGAGTTCGGAATATTCAAGGGAACATTCTGGAGTCCTAAGGGCAATCTCCTTGCTTTCTACCGAATGGACCAAAGCATGGTAAGTACATATCCACAGGTAAATGTTACTCCAAAGGGTACAGATTCACGTTGTGCACAACTTGTACCAGACAAATACCCTATGGCAGGTGAGACATCACATAAGGTTACCGTAGGAGTATTCGACATAGCAACAAAGAAGACAATATATCTTGATGCTGGCGACCCAACTGACCGCTACTTTACAAACGTGGCATGGGCACCAGACGAGAAGACAATATACATGATTGAACTCAATCGTGACCAGACAGATGGTGAACTTGTAGAATATGACGCAAAGACAGGCAAGAAGATTCGTACCCTCTTTGCTGAGCATGACGATAAGTATTTCGAGCCTTGTGCTCCTATACAGTTCCTTCCTTGGGACAGCAGCAAGTTCATCTACCTAAGTCGTCGTGACGGATATAATCACATATACCTTTACAATACTGACGGTAAGCTGCTCAAGCAGCTCACTAAGGGAGAATGGGAGGTGTTTGACATCATCGGCTTCAACAAGAGCGCAAAGTCTGTCATCTATTCTTCCAACGAGGCTTCACCAATACAGAAGAATATCTGTACAGTAGGTATGAACGGCAAGCATAGCGTAATAGGTAATGCAACAGGATGGCATAGTGCCAAGTTAAGCAATAGCGGTGAGTACATTCTCGACTACTATTCTTCTCCAACTATTGCACGTAACATAGACGTGTGCAGCACAAAGACCTTGAAGTCGTCAAACATATTCTCAGCTAAGGACAAGTGGGAAAACTTCAACGCACCAAAGATTCAGCTTGGAACTATCAAGGCTGCTGACGGTAAGACAGATCTTTACTATCGTCTTGTGTTGCCAACAGATTTTGACCCAAACAAGAAATATCCTGCCGTAGTATATGTATATGGCGGTCCTCATGCACACAATATTGATGCTTCCATACATAATGGAGTACGTGGA
>JAGCWG010000538.1 GCA_017961965.1 Bacteroidaceae bacterium
CATCGAAGGAACAGTCCGTGCAAGTTTCGGTCTCTACAACACCAAGGAAGAGGTCGATGCACTTGTTGCAGGTATTGAGAGGGTAGCAAAGATGTTCTAAGAAGACCCTCTCCCCAGCCCTCTTTGACCTCCGTCGAGCAGGGCACTGCTCTCCCCTCATTTCGGGACAGAGAGACATTTAGTCTCTCTTCTACGCCCTCATTCGCCTCTATGGGGAGGGAGAACCATCCGGGTAATTTCTTAAAAAAACTAACAACGCCCCATCTGTCAGTTTCCTCCCCCACGGGGAGGTTAGGAGGGGGCCATCCCTTATATTCTTTTAATTTTTTATGGCACAGAAACCAAGTATTCCAAAAGGTACACGCGACTTCTCACCAATAGAGATGGCAAAGCGTAACTACATATTCAACACCATTAAGGATGTGTATGCTCTCTACGGCTTCCAGCAGATTGAGACTCCAGCAATGGAGAACCTCTCAACACTTATGGGTAAGTATGGCGAGGAGGGCGACAAGCTTCTTTTCAAGATTCTCAATTCTGGCGACTTCCTCCACGGAATGACAGCTGATGAGGTGGCTAACACAAGCACACTCAAACTTGCAAGTAAATTCTGTGAGAAAGGTCTCCGTTATGACCTCACAGTTCCATTTGCGCGTTTTGTTGTTCAGCACCGTGAGGAACTCACTCTTCCATTCAAGCGTTACCAGATTCAACCAGTATGGCGTGCAGACCGTCCACAGAAGGGTCGTTACCGTGAGTTCTATCAGTGTGATGCCGACGTAGTAGGTTCTGAGTCTCTTCTCAATGAGGTTGAACTTATGCAGATTGTCGATACAGTATTCACTCGTTTCGGTGTACGTGTATGCATCAAGATTAACAACCGCAAGATTCTTACAGGTATTGCCGAGATGATTGGACAGGCAGACAAGATTGTTGACATCACAGTTGCCATCGACAAGCTCGACAAGATTGGTCTTGATGCAGTCAACGAGGAACTTGCCAACGATGGTATTCCTGCTGATGCCATCGAGAAGCTTCAGCCAATCATCAAGCTCTCTGGTACAAATGCAGAGAAGCTTGCCACAATGAAAGAAGTACTCAAGGACAGCGAGATTGGTCTCAAGGGTGTTGAGGAAAGTGAATACATACTATCAAAGCTCACAAGCCTCAACAATGAAATAGAGCTTGACCTCACACTTGCCCGTGGTCTTAACTACTACACAGGTGCCATCTTCGAGGTAAAGGCTCTTGATGTTCAGATTGGTTCAATCACAGGTGGTGGTCGTTACGACAACCTTACAGGTATCTTCGGTATGCCAGGACTCAGCGGTGTAGGTATCTCATTTGGTGCAGACCGTATCTTCGACGTGCTCAACCAGCTCGACCTTTATCCAAAAGAGGCTGTCAATGCTACACAGCTTCTCTTTGTCAACTTCGGTGAGGCAGAGACAGACTTCTGTCTTCCAATCCTTGCAGAGGTGCGCAAGGCAGGTATCCGTGCCGAGATTTATCCAGATGCTGCCAAGATGAAGAAGCAGATGTCTTATGCCAATGCCAAGCAGATACCTTTCGTTGCTATCGTAGGCGAAAGCGAGATGGCAGAAGGCAAGGTAAACCTCAAGAACATGATTACAGGCGAACAGCAGATGATTGCTCCAGCAGATATTGCCAACGCAATCTGCCAGTAATAATCGTCTTGTATAGAATAGCAGACGCTCCGTCAAATTTCATTGACGGAGCGTCTTTTTTATGCCCATTAAAGCCAAAGATGATTACTCCTTTCCGAAATATGCAGGTATCTCACCCCATTGTTCCGTAGGCCACTTGATGATTGTATTTCCGTAATGATGAACTATTTGAACTATTTCATGAACTTGTTTAGACGCTCGATGGCGGTGTTGAATGCCTTGACGTTGATGTTGTAGTCGGGTACGAGGTTCATCTTTTTGTCATATACAAGTAAACCTCCTTCTGCGCTCTTCTCAAGTATTGTGTCGCCTTCGACAATGAATGCGTAGTTGAGCTCAGAGCCTACCACGTGCCAGTTACGGCTTTGTGTATCTGTGAGCTGGTGTCCCATTGAGTAGTCGCCATCTGGATTTGTTACGCCGAGGGCGTTACGCATGACAGTTGGCACGATGTCATAGTGTGTGGTACGATGTGTATATACCTTGTGCTCCTTGTTAGGTATATGCACTATGAGAGGAACCATAATCTGGTGCTTTGAGAAGTTGCCGTTGTGTCCCCAGTAATTCTTTTTGTTCTCATTGAACTCCTGTGAGTGGTCACCAGTAATGACGATCATGGTGTTTTTGTCGAGTCCAGTTTCCTTTAATGCGTTGATGACTTTGCCTACGAGTTCGTCTGCCTGATAACACGTGTTGCGGTACAGATTCCAGAATGGAACTGGGTCGGTGTCATTGTTCAGCTCATCATACTTGGCGTATTCCCATGCAGGTTTGAATGGCTGTGGGTGCTTTGCCGAAGGCTCAAAACTATGAGGTAAGTCGTAGAACATGAAGGCAAAGAATGGCTCTTTCCTTTTCTTTTCTGACTTGATATCTGAAATGAAGTCTTTTGTTATTTGCTCATCACGGTCATAAACAGTCTTTCCGGGAGTGTCTATTCTTACTCCTTTCTCCTTTGCAAATAGTACTTTACCGAATGGTGGGCTAAGTTGACTTGCTCCGGGATAGTTTCTGAATGTGTAGCCTTTATTGCGTGCCACGTCAAGTATAATTGGTGTGATATGGTTGCTCTCTGTTATATTCCAATAGTATGAAGGGATGGAGAAGAAAAAGCTGTACACACCGCTTCGTGTACCATTACTACCGCTAAGATGATTCCTGAATATAAGGTTTTCCTGAGCATATTTGTAGATATTAGGCATACACTCTTTTGTTAATGCACGTGTGTTCCATGAATCGAGGAGTATGAACACAATGTTCATGTTTGCGCTGGCGTTTGCTGTCTCGATAGGATGAAGTGGATAAACCATGTTGCCGTTGGAAGAACCAAAGCTTACTTCCACCTGTTTTGGAGGCGTAAGTCTTAGGGTCTTTGCAAGTAGAGTGTAGGATGTGGTAGGAAAATAGTAGGGGAGAAGTCGTTCGCTTACTATTACAGATTGCTTTTGGTAGAATGACGCAAAGATATGATAGACATGAGCAAACAATGTACTTCCTACCATTATTGCTATGGCAATACCTATGTTCTTTCCTTTTACGTATCCCTTTTCCATTATTGCTTTGACAAGCCACCAAGCACCTATGCATGCTCCTGTTGTGAGTATGATGTACAAGATATATTGAATATACAGCCGTGTGTCGAATGTGAATATCTGTGATGCTCCGGGGCCTGTCACCATATTGATGACAAAACCGTTGATGTGGAATTTGTATATTTGATATACCTGCTCGTTCACATAGCATAGGATGATGCCCAATGTTGCGAGAATACTCATCGCACCTTTGGCTGTCTTTTTAAGTGTTGTGGTTGCTATTAAGGCATAAACGATATAGATGATGAGCGAAAGGCATGCAGCGTGTGAAATGGAAGATGTGATGTAGAACATCCATCCCATGAAATCCATTACACCTAATATTTGGCTGTTTAGAATATACCAAATGAACATCAGGGTAATGACTGTCGTAAGGAGACAGTAGTATGCAAATCCTTCTTTGAGGGTTGTACCCAGTTGTTTGAAATAGTTCATATTTGTTTACTGTTCTTTTGCTCTTCTTGTTATAGATATGCTCTTCGATTATCGCATTAGTACCTTTCCTGTCTTTGGGTCAACCATCTTGAGCCATTCTTCGCGGGTACGCTTCCAGCGGTTGTGAGTCCACAACCAATATTGTGGTGCTCTCTGGATGCTCTTTTCCAAGGCACGTGTGAAGGCCTCCGTTATCTCCCAGTCAGGAATATTCTTGCTCTCATCTGCAAGAAGCTGGAGGTCGATGTGATAATATCCACGGCGTGGACGTGAGATGTCAAGATATATGGCACGGTCGTTGAAACGCTTGGTTATCGTTTCTGCACCTGTAAGTACTGGGGTATCATGATTGAGAAAATCTGTCCAGTAGTGGATGTTGTTCCAGAAAGGTACTTGGTCAGCAATATATCCCATAACCATTACACGACCATCACGGTGACATTCTACTCGGCGACGGAGAATCTCGGACATTGGTACACACTTAGGTCCCATGCGTTCGCGCAGGATGAGGAAGAACTTGTCCATAACCTTATTCTCAAGAATATGGTAAATCTGTCCGCCGAATGTCTTCTTGTCTATAAACATACCTACTGTGGTGACCCATTCCCAGTTGCAGTAATGACCAAGGAGTATGGTTACAGATTGTCCCTTTGCCTCAGCATCGTTCATATAATGTAGGTTGCTGTATGTCACACGTCTTCTCATCTCCTTCTTACTTACGGAAAGAAGCTTGAGTGTCTCCACCACGTAGTCGGCAAGAAAATGGTAGAATTTCTTCTCTATGTCTATTATCTCCTTCTGGCTCTTGTCAGGAAATGAGTCGGTAAGATTCTTGCGCACAAGTTTCTTTCTATAGCCGACAACCTTGTAAACCAAAAGATAAATTCCGTCTGCAATAATATATAGAACGCACAATGGCAGGAGAGATAAGAGGTATGTCAATCCGTAAATTATACCAAAGAGTATCTTCTCGCCAAAATTGAGTGTATATACAGATGTCTTGTTTGCCATTATCTTATTGTTCTGCTGTTAACTTATCTTCCGTCATACGTTCCATGTATGACTGTATGATTGCTTTGAGTTCCTTCTCCATTGTCTTGAAACGAGCGTCATCCTTACCCACGAGGTTCTTTGTGAGCATCCAGTCGTCCTTAATGTTGTATATTGCCTTGACATTCGTTCCGTCAAACTGGAGGAGATAGTCATCCTTGACATACTGGTAGATGCCGTTGTTGTAGTTGACTGCCCATGTGTCCTTGTCGCTTGTGGCAAGAAGATTCTTGCCGAATGCCACGAACGGCTTGTCGTAGCCGAGGTAACTGAGGACGGTTGGCATGATGTCTATCTGCTGGGCGATGCAATGGCGACGCTCAGGCTTTATCGTACCAGAAGGGTCGTAGAAGAGTATCGGTGAGCCAAATCCGCCGAGGTCGGTCATGTACTCTGGATGGTCAGAGAGGTTGGTGTGGTCGGAGGTGAACACGAATAGGGTGTTCTTGAACCAAGATTGCTTGCTTGCTGTCTCGAAGAAACGCTTCAAGGCATGGTCGGTATAGCGAATGCACTTGTGTATTACGTTGTTGCCTTCCTCCTTATATATATTCTTGTATTCGTCTGGCACGACGTAAGGATGATGGCTACTTGCCGTGAATACTGCCGTGATGAATGGTTCCTTCATCTCGCTCATCTTGGTTGCGTAGAATTGGAGGAACGGTTCGTCCCATATTGCCCATGTGCCGTCAAAGTCCTTGTCTCCGTCAAAGCGTTTGTCTTGATTATACTCCGTTCTGCCAAAGTAATCCTTGAATCCTGTTGCACGTGCGAATGCCTGGAATCCCATGCTTCCATTCTCTGCTCCGTGGAAGAATGCTGAATAGTAGCCTTCCTTGCCAAGCTCTCCTGCCAATCCACTCACATTGTTCATGGATGAAGGCGTGAGAAAGAATGGTTCTACGAACATTGGAATGCTTGAAAGTATTGACGGCATTCCGTCTATGCTCTTTCGTCCATTGCAGAAAGTGTAGTCAAAGCTAAGGCTCTTCTCGTAGAGTGAATCTATGAATGGAGCATAGCC
>JAGCWG010000539.1 GCA_017961965.1 Bacteroidaceae bacterium
CAAAAACTTAAAAACTCAAGTCTTTGAGGAGCGATGAGGACTCGTTGAGGAGCCTTGTAAGCTCAAAACACAGAGAGCACAAAGAAAACAGAGGGCACAGAGAAAGCCCCCTACCCCCCAAGCTCATTGATAAAGATAAGCAGGATGCCGACAGGAGCCACATAACGCACAAGGAACAGATAGACGGGGTAAATCCTTGTGTTGACCGTACCGCCATTGGTCAGTTCCTCACGTACCTTACTCTCATCTACCACCCAGCCAACAAAGATGCACATGGCAAGACTGCCGAGAGGCATGAGCAACTTGGCAACGAGGAAGTCGAAGAGGTCAAAGAATCCCAATCCGAACACCGTAACATCTGACCACACACCGAATGACACGGTACATACGCTACCAAGGACGATGCACACCATGCCGACAAGCGAAGCGGCAACAGGACGTGACACACGCAACTCCTCATGGAAATATGATGCCGACATCTCAAGCATGGAAATGGAAGATGTCAATGCCGCCATGACAAGCAGAAGATAGAACACGAGCGAGAAGAGGTAAGCAAGGAGAGGTATGTCACCAAACACACGCTGGAACACATTAGGCAATGTGACGAACACAAGCGAAGGACCCGCATCAGGCTCCAAACCAGGGATGGAATAGACAGCAGGGAAAATGACAAGTCCTGCCATCAGAGCCACGAGAGTGTCAATGGTTGCCACCTGTACACCATCCTGAATAAGATTGACATCCTTGCGGAAATAGCAGGCGTAGGTACAAAGACAACAGATACCCACACTCAGGGAGAAGAAAGCCTGTCCCATGGCAGAGAGAGCCGTTGCACCCGTCACCTGAGAGAAATCAGGCTTGAACAGGAACTCAAGTCCCTTGGATGCTCCCGGAAGGGTAAGCGAACACACCACGAGTATTGCAACAAAGATGAAGAGCAAAGGCATCATTATCTTGGCTCCACGCTCAATACCCTTCTGCACTCCGAGAGCAACAACACCCGCTGTGAGGATGATGATGGCTGCAAGCCATAATATCGGGAGGAGAGGGTCGGTCGATAACAATTCGAAGTCGGATGCAAAATCGGCAGACGTCATACCATCAAAACCGTCAACGCCAGCCACAACAGCATAAAACAGCGTCCAACCAGCCACAACAGCATAGTAACTGAGTACGAGGAAACCAGCCACGACAGGCAGCAAGCCCATCCATCGCCAGCCTTTCCTGCCACCGCTCATCTTCTCGAAAGAGTGCATAACGTCCTTACCGCCATGACGGCCAATGGCAAACTCCGTGACCATAATAGGCACACCGATGACCGCCATAAAGAATACATAGATAAGGATGAAGGCAGCACCTCCATTGGCACCCGTCTCCGTAGGGAAACGCCAGATATTACCAAGTCCCACGGCAGAGCCGGCAGCAGCAAGAATTGCTCCCACCTTACTCGCAAAAACCGAAGAACCATTATTGTTTACGCTCATGATTTCGTGCAATTTCGTGTTATTATTCAAGACTCATTCGTTTTGATTTTACAACGAAAATTCAGAAAATTAATTCTTAAAACTATTCTGCAACCTAATTTATGAAAATTATAAAATGCACCTTCTGTGCTGTCTTAACACGAATTGTCACCAATTAGTCACGAACCTTTAGCTCGGCGTAGCCAATTTTCAAAAATTATTAATGACAATTCGTGGTCAATTAATGATAATTCGTGTATAAAACATCTATTCGAAACTTGAGATGCAAAAATTTTCTTTAATTTTACCTACGGTGAGAAAAGTTCTAAATTTTCGTTCTAAAGAAACAAGAAGTCGGATTATACGTTTTCAGTTTCGTGCCCTCAGCTTCCATGCATCGCCAATGCGCACCATCTTCTGACAATGCTCGACGGATGTGCTGTCAGCAAAGAGCATTTCGTAATAGACATCGCACACAGTATCCGAACCGAATGCGACATCTACTACGTTGAGATTAAGCAAGTCACCATTGCTCTGCTGCAACCTGTCAAGATACTGCGAATAGGTCCTGACAAGTACGGCACGCTGGATGGAATCCATCTCACAGCCATAATCCACACTCTCCATATACTCATCATAACGATGGTCATGGAGTGCATCCATAGCCGCCACAAAGGTGGACGTCACCGCCTCCTGAGGCGTGTTCTCCCCACAACCCGCAAGGAGCATAAGGGAAGAAAGCAGAAGCAATGGTTTACGTAACATGCTTTTTACTTTTGTCTGATATACACATTGATTGGAGTTCCCTTGAAATCCCAGTGAGAACGAATCTGGTTCTCAAGGAATCGGCGGTAAGGCTCCTTCACATACTGAGGAAGATTAGCATAGAACACAAATGAAGGGACACGAGTGCCCGGAATCTGCATACAATACTTAATCTTGATGTACTTACCCTTGATTGATGGTGGCGGAGTTGCCTCGATGATAGGGAGCATCGTCTCATTCAACTTGGCAGTTGACACCTTGTTGGTACGTACATTATACACACGCTGTGCCTCCTCAAGCACCTTGAAGATACGCTGCTTAGTGACAGCAGAAGCAAAGATGATGGTGAAGTCAACGAACGGAGCGAATCTGTCGCGGATAGCCTTTTCGAAATATTTGATAGCTTCGTTTGACTTATCCTCCACCAAATCCCACTTGTTGATGACAACCACAAGACCCTTCTGGTTCTTCTGGATAAGCTGGAAGATATTGATGTCCTGTCCCTCGATACCTCTTGTTGCATCAATCATGAGGACGCAGACATCAGAGTTCTCAATGGCACGGATGGAACGCATCACGCTGTAATACTCCAAGTCTTCAGTCACCTTGTTCTTCTTGCGGATACCAGCAGTATCGACAAGATAGAAGTTGAAGCCGAACTTCTCATATTTGGTATAGATAGAGTCACGAGTAGTACCAGCGATGTCAGTCACCACATTACGGTTGTCATCAAGGAACGCATTCACGATGGATGACTTACCTGCATTAGGACGACCGACAACGGCGATACGTGGAATGTCCTCCTCTATCACCTCACTCATCTCCTTAGTGAACGAGCCGACGACAGCATCCAACAAGTCACCAGTACCGCTACCCGTAAGGGAAGAGATACACATTGGCTCACCAAGTCCAAGACTATAGAACTCAGCAGCGTCATAACGCAACTCATTGGTGTCGGTTTTGTTACTTACAAGTATTGTCGGAATCTTGCTACGACGAAGTATGTTAGCCACAGCCATGTCAAGGTCAGTAACACCTGTCTTGACATCCACAAGGAACAGGATAACATCACACTCCTCAATAGCGATAAGAACCTGACGACGTATCTCTTCTTCGAACACGTCATCCGAATTAACAACCCAACCACCAGTATCAACAACGGAAAACTCCTTGTTTCCCCATTCACACTTGCCATACTGACGGTCACGTGTAGTACCTGCCTCGTCACTCACAATAGCATGACGAGTCTTGGTAAGGCGGTTAAACAATGTTGACTTTCCCACATTAGGACGGCCAACGATAGCAACCAGATTTCCCATATTTATTCTCACGAATAGAGAGCCGTAATCACCTTAAAGGTTAATACTATCCATCATCCGACGGCTCGCCCACCCCTTCAGGATGGGCAGATGACAGACCTGAAAAAACACAATCTTCGCAGAATAGTGCGAAAATATTATTCTGGATTATAACCGAACAGGTTAAGCTCCTTGTCCGAGTTACGCCAATCCTTGCTTACCTTGACGAATGTCTCAAGATAGACACTCTTGCCGAAGAACTTCTCAAGACTCTTGCGTGCCTCTGTAGCCACCTTCTTGAGAGCCCTTCCACCATGACCGATGATGATTCCCTTCTGGGAGTCACGCTCAACATAGATGACGGCATTGATATGGATATGAGTATCGTCTTCCTTGAAACTCTCCACGCCCACTTCCACTGAATATGGAATCTCCTTGTCATAATAAAGAAGAATCTTCTCACGGA
>JAGCWG010000540.1 GCA_017961965.1 Bacteroidaceae bacterium
ATCTTTGCCCGAAATTTAATCAATAAATCACTAACAAAAGTACTATTTAAATAATTGACACTTAAATTGGACCTGATTAGCACATATCTCAATCTGCCAATTACAAATCCTACGTGGATATTCTTTCTTGTATTGTGCATCATTCTGTTTGCTCCTATGATACTTAGCAAGCTACACATTCCGCACCTGATCGGAATGATACTTGCGGGCGTGATAATAGGAGAGAACGGACTCAACATACTTCAGCGTGACCGCAGTTTCGAGTTGTTCGGACAGGTGGGAATATACTTCATTATGTTCCTTGCAGGTCTTGAGATGGATATGCAGAACCTGAAACTGAACAGGACAAGGGGTATCATATTCGGAAGCCTTACGACGCTCATTCCTTTCGGGTTTGGATTTGCAACTGGCTACTATCTTCTCGGCTACAGCATACCGGCGTCGCTGCTACTGTCGTGCATAATGGCGTCCCATACTCTGGTGGCTTACACCATAGTTGGACGTTACGGCGTGACTCGTAATCCAGCGGTCACGATCTCAGTTGTGGCTACGATGATTGCACTACTGGCTTCGCTCATCTTCCTCGCTGCAATGGGAGGCGTGCTCAATGGAAGCACCGATGTGTGGTTCTGGTTGCTGTTCATCGGCAAGTGCGCTGGGTTTGCATTGGTTGAGTTCCTTGTCGTGCCAAGGCTCACCCGTTTCTTCTTCCGCAAGTTCATAGAACCAGTGATGCAGTTCACTTATACGCTCGCCATTGTGTTCTTCAGCGCAGCACTGGCTGAGGTGTGTGGTCTTGAGGGAATACTCGGTGCGTTCCTCTCCGGACTTGTGCTCAACAGATTCATACCGCACACTTCACCACTCATGAATCGCCTTGAGTTTGTGGGCAACGCTCTCTTCGTACCGTACTTCCTTATTGGTGTCGGTATGCTAATCAACATATCTCCAATGTTCCATGAAATTGAAGCGGTACTGGTTGTCATCACGATGGTAATTGCCGGCACGCTGTCAAAGTACATCGCAGCGCTTTGCGCGAGAAAGGTTTTCCATTTCACTTCAGGTGAGGGACTGATGATGTTCGGACTTACTGAGGCGCACGCGGCTGGTGCACTGGCTATGGTACTCGTAGGTACAAGGCTGGAGATTGCCCCTGGCGTTCCGCTCATGAACAGTGCTGTGCTCGACGGTGTCGTCATGATGATTCTCATCTCGTGCATAATCAGTTCCATAGCCACTGATCAGGCGGCAAAGAAGATTAAGCTCTACGAGAAGGAGGAGAAGTCTGTGCGACACGACAGTACGTCACTCGACGACGAGAAGATTCTCATCCCTATTAATTATAAAGGTACCATACAGCAGCTCATGCTCTCCGCCATAATGATGCGCAACCCTAAGTTGAAACGAGGACTCATCTGCCTCAACATCATCAATGACGCTGACCTCAACGATAAGACGCGTGCCAACAGTCAGGAGTGTCTCGATATGGCGGCAAAGATAGCAGCGGCAAGCGATGTACCTGTACAGACGCAGAGTCGTCTTGCTGTCAACTTCGTGACTGCAACTATCCACTCGTTCAACGAGAACCACGCATCGGAAATGATCATAGGTCTCCACCGCAAGGCAAATGAGGGGGACTACTACTTCGGACAATTTGCACAGGGACTCATCGAGAATATGTCACGTCAGCTCATCATAGTTAATCTCAAGCAGCCAGCCAACACTCTACATAATTTATATGTAGCTGTGCCAGACAAGGCGCAGTACGAGAAGGGCTTCTACCGCTGGATTAACCGTCTGGCGCGTATGAGTGCCGATCTGGGTGCAAGCATAGAGTTCTTCTCGCCTGAGAACACTGGCAGTCTCATCATGCGCTACATGAAGGAGCGACACAAGTCGGTACGGGCTGAATACTCGGTTCTCGACTCCTGGGACGACTTCCCTGCACTGCGACATGAGGTGAAGCGTGACGACCTCCTCATCGTGGTCACAGCACGTAAGGGAAGTATCTCTTACCAGAACTCCTTCAACAAGCTCGGATATCAACTGGAACACGACTTCACTGACAGCAACATCATGGTGGTATTCCCTGACCAGCAGGAGGAGAACAACGAGACGTACACCTTCTCCGATCCTCACTACACCACTACATCGAGCACCGCCAACACGCGCATAACGCAGTGGTTCAGCAAGTGGATAGGAGAAATGGGATAGCTCTGGCACTGGCGCGCCAGAGAGGTAACAGTTAAGAGTTAAAAGTTAAGAGTGTAGGGAGTAAGTTGTTGAGTTTGTAAGTTTTTGAGTTTGTAAGTTTTTTAAGTTTGTGAGTTTTTGAGTTTGTAAGTTTGTGAGTTTTTGAGTTTGTAAGTTCGTAAGTTTTTAAGTTTTTCTGCCGAAACTGTTTCCACTACCCAAATAATGCTCCTTGATTCGTAGGGACTACTTGTTATGTGCACCTTATGTTTGCCTTATGTTCCCCTACATTTCCCTTACAAAATGTAGGGACACCTAAGGCACACCTAAGGGACTGGTAATTGAAACACTCCTGACTTTCGATACAAAATTACAAAATTGTCAAGGTTGCGCTTCTGTAATTCTCGATCATTCTCAGTAATTCTAAGTAATTAAGTAGGTGTGCATAATTATTTTTACAATCCTTGCACCGCCTACTGCGCATCTTCAACGCCTGAAAACAATCGAGTAGGAGTCACTACGCTCATTTATTTTATGCGCTGAACCTACATCATTAATCAATACAATCATTATAAAAATAATTATGCACACCTACTTATATCTGCCGAATGGCTATTCCTCATTCCTCATTCCTCATTCCTCATTACTAATTGCTCATTACTCATTACTAATTGCTCATTACAAATTACTCATTATCTGTAGTTGCTTTTAATCCATCAGACAGGAGTTCTATCTTGTGCTTCTTGTAGAGATCACCGACAGCTTGTTTGAAGGTTTTCTTACTTACTTGGAACACTTCATATATATCTTCGGCTGGCGACTTGTCGTGGTAAGGACAGAATCCATCATGTTGCATGATGTACTCGTAAAGCTGGTCGGAGAATGAGCGTACATGACGACGACCATGCTGTTGGAGTACAAGGTCAATCTTTCCATCGGGACGTACATTCTTCACGTAAGCCTGAAGACGGTCGCCTGTGTGGATATTTTGAAATAGTTCGCTTTGGTATATGAGTCCGCTGTATTTGCCTTCAACGATAGCCTTGAAGCCGAGGTCAGTCTTCTGCTGTATTAGTATGTCAACACTATCTCCTACCTTGTATGGAGGAATTTCTTTGCTGAGGAATTTGTCAACCTTTGCACTTGCCACGATACGATAGGTAAGGGCATCTATATATGTATAAACGATATAGCTCTTGCCCTGTTGCATTCGCATCTTCTGTTCGCGGAATGGACAGAAGAGATCCTTCATGAGTCCCCAGTTGAGGAAAGCTCCTGCTTCATTAACCCAATTTACCTCAAGATAGGCGAACTCGCCTACCTGAGTGAGTGGAGTCTCTGTAGTTGCTACGAGACGTTCCTCGCTGTCAAGGTATAGAAATACGTCAAGTATGTCACCGATTTTTGTACCTTCTGGAACATAACGTTTTGGGAGAAGAATCTCACCTATCTCTCCACCGTCGAGATAGACACCAAAGTCCACCTCCTTTATGACTTCAAGCTCATTTCGCTTGCCAAGTTGCAGTTTCATATTCTTTCTTTTAAGTGGTTATTCAAGCCGAACACGGTTTGAAAATTAAGCCTCCTCTGTTGATTCGGCTGCGGATGGCTCGCCATCATCTTCGATTACTCCATCCTTGATGTGTATTGTACGGTCGGTAATCTCAGATAGGCGCTCATCATGAGTGACAATTACGAATGTCTGCCCGAACTTGTCACGTAGGTCGAAGAACAGCTTATGCAATTCTTCCTTGTTCTGTGAGTCAAGGCTGCCAGATGGCTCGTCTGCAAGGATTACTTCTGGATTGTTTATGAGGGCACGTGCCACAGCAACGCGTTGTTTCTCTCCTCCCGAAAGTTGTGAAGGCTTATGCTCTGCACGTTCCTTGAGCCCGAGAAAATCAAGTAGCTCAAGTGCACGTGCCTTCAGTTCCTTTGTGTTCTTGCCTGCTATCATGCCTGGAATCATGACATTCTCAAGAGCTGTAAACTCTGGTAAAAGCTGATGGAACTGGAACACGAAGCCGAGGTGTAGGTTACGGAACTTGGCCAGTTCGTTCTGACTTAGGCGCGTTACGTCCGTACCATTGATGATGACACTACCAGAATCTGCATCGTCAAGCGTACCCATAATTTGTAGAAGTGTGGTCTTACCAGCACCCGAAGGTCCAACGATACTTACCACCTCACCTTTATTTATATGCAAGTCGATACCCTTCAACACTTGAAGGTTGCCAAACGACTTCTTTATGTTTTTAATTTCAATCATAAAGACCCTCCCCTGCCCCCTCCCTTTCAGGGCGGGGAATAGTTACCAAGGGAACTATTATTCGTTAATACTAATTTTATATTCTTTGCACAAACCCTCTACCTTATAAAGTGATATCCTTGTATCACCTTCTCGTATGTGTAACTTCTCCCCGCCCTGAAAGGCGAATGAGGGCGCAGAAGAGAGACTAAATGTCTCTCTGTCCCGAAATGAGGGGAGAACAGTGCCCTGCTCGACGGGGGGACGGGGTTGGGGGAGGGTCCTACCTTACCCACTGTTCTGGGTTGAGTCTTGTCCTCTCCTTACGCATCTGGAACTGGAGAATGTACCTGCCATCAGTATCCTTACCGATTACTCCGAGATTCTCGCGTGTCTTGACACGCTGTCCCTTTGACACAGCTACGGATGAGAGACCTGAGTAGATGGTGATGTACGAGCCATGACGGAGCATCACGATGTAACGAAGCCATAGAGGAATACAGAACTTACTTCTCCATCGAATACGGCACGTGC
>JAGCWG010000053.1 GCA_017961965.1 Bacteroidaceae bacterium
ATAACGCAGTACCTTTGCCCTGTAAAAAGTATTGAGGAGCGATGAGGACTCATTGAGGAGGCACATCGGAATTAGGAATGAGTAATTAGAAATGAGAAATGACAAGTACCCCCCCTGCTCCGAACGGCAATTCCTCATTACTCATTACTAATTCCTCATTACTAACTGCTCATTACTTCAACGAGTCGAGCCAGTCAAAGAGGTCCTGCATCATCTGATTGTGATATTTGAACCACTTTCCGCATCCCCATCCGTGACCGCCAGAAGGATAGACGTGGATAGCAGACTTGACCTTGGCAAGCTTCAAGGCACGATAATACTCAGCCGAGTTGAGAGGTGGCACAAGGAAATCGTCATCCGAAAGAAGGATGATGGCAGGAGGAGTAGAAGCTGTAACCTGAAGATGATTGCTGTACTTGTCCTCAAGCTCCTTTGACGCATTCTCGCCTATGATGCAGTTGTGCGAATCCATGTGAGTGTATGACTTATCCATGGATATGACAGGATAGAAAAGTATCTGGAAGTCAGGACGTGTAGCCTCAGGATTATGAGTGGCGATGGTAGAAGCAAGGTGTCCGCCAGCAGATGAACCGAGTACACCAACCTTATTCGGATTGATGCCCCACTTTGCAGCATTCTCACGGATAAGACGCATAGCCTCAGTAGCATCGCTTATAGGCACTTCCGTCACACCCATAGGCATACGGTACTTGAGGACGATGGTAGCATAGCCACGCTTGGTAAGATGGTCAGCCCACTCATATCCCTCCTGACCTATGGAGAGCACACGATAACCGCCACCAGGGATGACGAGAACAGCCTTGCCATTCTTCACCGAATCCTCAGGAAGGAACACCCTTATACTTGGTTTAAAGTTGCGTGCCTCATCATTATAAGGCTGTGTCTTGTCAATACCGTTACTGTTAGGCAGGCCGTTTTGCCACAAGTCAATGTCGAACGTCTTCTGCTGAGCCATAGCGCAAAGCATCATTCCGAACATAGACAGAGATAGAATCACTTTTTTCATAATTTCGTTAGTTTGGTAGTTAAAGGGAGCTTACTCCCAAGATTAGTCTTCCCGTTATAGACACTGGTTCTGCTCTTTCGTTTAATCTACACGGCAGAATATTCATGATTTGTAACAAACAAGAAAACTGATGAAACATAGCAGGCACATTCGGATATACATTTTCACTAACTTTGCACACACTTTTCTAAACTAAACGCATATATTCATTATGAACAAGAGATTATTAGTGCTCATGACAGCATTGTCCACATTTGTCTTCAGCGCATGGGCAGCAAAGGTTGACACCGAAAAAAGTATTACAGTTAACGGTACAGCACGCAAGTACATCCTCTACGTGCCAAACAACGTAAAAGAGAACGCACCACTCGTCATCAGTCTCCACGGAGCAAGCGGACATGACACGGACCACAGCCCGTTCCGCACAAACGTTGCTGACTCCAAGGGATGCATCGTCGTCTATCCACATGGACTGCTCCAGAACTTCGGGCCATTCGGCACAGTACCTGGATGGAACGCAACGGGCGAGGCAAACGAGGAGATAGACTTCTTCAAGGCCATCATCGACGAGGTGGAGAAGTCATACACCATCGACCGCAAGCGCATCTATTGC
>JAGCWG010000541.1 GCA_017961965.1 Bacteroidaceae bacterium
AAATATTATTCTGGATTATAACCGAACAGGTTAAGCTCCTTGTCCGAGTTACGCCAATCCTTGCTTACCTTGACGAATGTCTCAAGATAGACACTCTTGCCGAAGAACTTCTCAAGACTCTTGCGTGCCACTGTAGCCACCTTCTTGAGAGCACGACCGCCATGGCCTATGATGATTCCCTTCTGCGAATCTCTCTCAACAAAGATGACAGCATTGATATGGATATGAGTATCGTCTTCCTTGAAACTCTCCACGCCCACTTCCACTGAATATGGAATCTCCTTGTCATAATAAAGAAGAATCTTCTCACGGATAATCTCGCTGACAAAGAAACGGGCAGGCTTATCAGTCAACTGGTCCTTCTCAAAATAAGGAGGACACTCTGGCAAGAGTTCCTTAATACGCTTCAACACAGGTTCAACATTGAACTTGTTGAGTGCAGACACAGGGACAATCTCTGCCTTTGGGAGAACCTCATGCCAATCCTCCACAAGCTTGATAAGATTCTCCTGATTAGTAAGGTCAATCTTATTGATCAAGACAATGACAGGAACATCCAACTTAGCAACCTTAAGGAGGAAGTCGTTGTTCTTGTCAAACTTCTCGACAGCGTCTGTCACATACAACAGGACGTCAGCATCCACCAAGGCACTCTCCGAAAATGCAAGCATGGACTCCTGAAGCTTATAGTTTGGCTTCAGCACACCTGGAGTATCAGAGAACACAATCTGAGCCTCGTCATCATTTATGATTCCCATAATACGATGACGTGTAGTCTGTGCCTTGAATGTGGCAATGGATATTCTCTCTCCTACGAAGAGATTCATAAGTGTTGACTTTCCCACATTAGGATTGCCGACAATGTTTACAAACCCTGACTTATGCATTATTTTATTTTTTGTTAAAGCCTTTGGCTATTACTAAAAAAGCGCACCGTCACATAGCGATGCGCTTTTTATAAAGTTTCAATTATTCTGCATTGTTGCGTTTTGCATACCACTCTTCACGACTAATCTTGCCTTCCTTATAGAAGTCGGCAGGAGTATCAGCAAACTTGCTTCCATCGTAACCCCAAATCATGTAAGAAGCACCCCAAGTGAATCCTGCACCAAAGGCAGTAAACACAATCTTGTCTCCTTTCTTGAGTTGTGGTTCGTACTCCCAAAGAGCAAGTGGAAGAGTACCACCAGAGGTATTTGCCATGTGATCGATGTTAATCATCACATGATCTTCATCCACACCGATACGGCGTGCAACAGCCGATTCGATACGAACGTTTGCCTGATGAGGAACGACCCATGCAATATTGTCCTTTGTAAGACCATTACGCTTACAGATTGTCTCTACTGCATCAGACATATTAGTTACAGCATGCTTAAATACTGTACGTCCTTCCTGATACACATAATGCTCACGATTGTCAACTGTCTCGTGACTTGGCATCTTAGCCGAACCACCGGCAGACATGTGCAAAGGTTCAAGACCCTTACCGTCAACACGGAAGTATGTATCCATCAAGCCAACTTCCTCTGTAGTTGCCTCCATCATAACACATGCAGCACCATCACCGAAGATAGGGCAAGTGTTACGGTCCTCATAGTTTGTCATTGATGACATGTGGTCACCACCACAAACGATGATTCTCTTATGACGACCAGAAGCGATAAGACCTGCATCCACCTCCATAGCATAGAGGAAACCAGAACACGCAGCTTCCATATCGAAACCAAACGCATTCTTCAGACCGCAATTTCCAATCACAAGCGAAGCTGTAGATGGGAAATGATAGTCTGGAGTAGTAGTAGCAACAATCAGCGCCTCAATAGAGTCCGGGTCAACCTTTGTCTTGGCAAGCAACTGGTTCACAGCCCTTGTCATCAAGTATGAAGTACCTGTACCCTGCTCTGGCTTAAGGATGTGACGTGTCTTCACGCCAATACGCTCCATAATCCACTCATCGCTTGTATCAACGATTCGAGACATCTCCTCATTGTCAAGGATATAATTAGGTACATAGCCACCTATACCTGTTATCACGGCATTAATCTTTTCCATATTGCAGGCTTTGCTGATTTTATTTTAGAAAAATAGAATTAGATAGCTGCCTCCTTAACGATAGCAACCTTACCTCTGTAGTATCCACAAGATGGGCAAACAGTGTGGTAAACATAGAATTCGCCACAGTTTGGACAAACTGCGAGTGTTGGTGCTACTGCGCCATCGTGAGTTCTTCTCTTTCTAGTTCTAGTCTTTGACTGTCTTCTTTTTGGATGTGCCATAATCTTTTTATTTTTTTACTTGTTAATTAAATCTTTTAGTGCTTGCCAGCGTTCATCAATGACCTCTGGTTCGCTTGAATCCTCACACTCCTCATCGTCATAACTGCTTCGGGCAGCCTGATGCTTGCTGAGTTCCTGCATCATCGCTTCATCACATTTCCCAGGTTCGTGAGAGCACGATATCGGCATGCTGAGTGCAATAAATTCGTAGATGTACTGTGCGAGGTCGATATAACCTTCTGCCTCAGGAACAATCACACAGTCACCCTCATCGGAATACTCGTCACCTAACTTGACTACCAGTTCGTCTGTGGTATCGATCCGCAATTCGAGATCCGCAAGACACACGTCACAAGGCACGATTACTGTTCCTTCCGAATGGATAGTGAACTTATACATCGAACCGGTGCAGCAACACTTAACTTCTGTGTTGACATTACCCCTGTCAAGCAACCCATCTATACCAACAAAGAAGTCATCACTTTCGTTGAAAGTAATAACCTTGCCGTCAAGCTGAGAGCTCAACAAATCTATCTGATATGTACTATTCGCATTCATTCAGCGTGCAAAGATACAAAATAAATAAGTTACACAAAAAGTTTACATAATCTTTTTTGCACAATGCCCCCATTTTATGCAACATTAACAAACCAAGCGTTCAAAACCAATAGGAACAAATGACAACAAACAAACAGAATTTGGATAGGAAACTAAGCAAACAAAGTATCAATTCCTCATTCCTAATTACCCATTCCTCATTCCTAATTACCATCACTGTTTCCTCGCCAATTCAATCCTGAACGTAGTTCCAACGCCAAGCTCTGATGACTTAACGAATATCTTACCCTTATGATACTGTTCCACAATACGTCTGACAAGCGAAAGTCCAAGTCCCCAGCCACGCTGTTTTGTAGTAAATCCCGGCTTGAACACATTCTCAAAGTTTGACTTCGCAATACCCTTTCCTGTATCACGAACCTCTACAACAACGAAGTTCACATCCTCCGATACAGTAATAAAGATATTACCAGAACCCTCCATTGCATCAACAGCATTCTTGCAAAGGTTCTCAATAACCCACTCAAAGAGTGAAGGCACAAGACTCACGATAACAGGTTCAGAAGGCATGTCAACCTCAATCTTCACCTTGTTGGAAGTCCTGTGGTCCATATACTCAGCTACACGTTCAACCACACAGTTCAGTTCCTCAGGTTTAGGTTCAGGTAAAGAACCAATCTTAGAGAACCTGTCGGCAATACGTTCAAGTCGCTTGATGTCATTCTCCATCTCAGGAATAAGCGCATCATTAGGATAAGTCTCCTTCAAGACCTCATACCATGCCATAAGGGACGATATTGGCGTACCTAACTGATGTGCCGTCTCCTTCGACAAACCAACCCACACCTTATTCTGTTCCGCACGAGCAGCAGCAAAAAGAGCAAAGATTGACACCATTACAAAGATGACCACAACAGTAAGCTGAACAAACGGATAAACCTGTAGCCTTTTCAGCATGAGAGACTCGTCATAATATATATCCAGCCAGTCCTTAACCTGCGTACCATCTTCATTTTCCACATCAGGGAGGTCAAGACGGATATGTGAGCCAACCTTAGACATTCTTTTTGCTATACCGTTCACTACACCGATGGAATCAACAGCATTATCATAGTCATTCTCAATATTGCGGTAGGCAATAACATCCCCAGCCCTGTTCTTCACTATGACTGGAATATTCTTATTACCATTGATAACTTTCAGTACAAGATTCAGATCCGTGTTTTCATCAGCATTATTAAGAGAACGCATCGCCTCCGCCCACACTTCAACACTATTTATCTCACCAGCCTTCAAGTCCTGAATAAGATAATTAGACGTTACGAGTGACACAATAGCTATAAAGACAGCAAATGTCACCAACAAGAATTTTATATTTCGTATTCTATCAAACCAGTTCATGGTGCAAAGATAAACCATTTCAATTAAGAATAACGGGAAAACAGCAAAAATATTTCACGATGGATTAAGAATTATGAGCTATGAATTAAGAGTTAAGATTTTATACAAGCCAAGCCCATAGTTCCATGCGCCAGCCAATTCTGAATTTTGAATTCTGAATGCGCCCTTGTCCCGGAGGATGCCCCCTTCGGGGGACAGGGGGCCACAAAAAAAAGCCTCCAGCATTTCTGCTGAAGGCTTCATTAAAAAGGCGGCGACCTACTCTCCCACATTGCGGTGCAGTACCATCGGC
>JAGCWG010000542.1 GCA_017961965.1 Bacteroidaceae bacterium
AGAAGATGGATGCTTACCTCATGGTGTATCACAAGGACCAGGACCACGGCTTGCACATGGCATATTCGGAGGACGGATACACATGGACAGCCTTTAATGACGACAAGCCTATCATAGCTGGAGACACTATTGCCGAGCAGCGCGGAATACGCGACCCTCATATCTACCGTGGAAAGGACGGCGCTTATTTCCTTGCCATGACCGACCTCCATGTGTTTGGAGTACGTGACGGCTTCCGCAAGACGGAGTGGGAGCGTGACGGCAAGAAGTATGGATGGGGCAATAACCGTGGTATGGTGTTCATGAAGTCATACGACCTCATCCACTGGACACACCATGTTATTGACTTTACCAAGTTCCCTAAACAGCAGTATGTCGTTGACGGAGACACTCTCACCATGAACTGGAATGAGGTGGGATGTGTATGGGCACCAGAAACCGTATTCGATGAGGAAGCAGGAAAGCTGATGGTTCACTTCACTACAAGAGAAGGTGTAGGAATGAACACAATATGGTATGTCTATATGAACGACGCATTTGACAAGGTAATCGGCGAACCGCATTTCCTGCTCTCTGCACCAAAGTTGAAGTATAACGTTATTGACTCAGACATCATCAAGGTAGCCGACACATACCACATGTTCTATGTGAGTCACGAGAGCGGAGCAACACCAAGACATGCTACGTCTCAGAAGATTACAGGCCCATACAGGTTAGATGATTATTACTATGACGGCGAAAGACAGGGACATGAAGCACCTAACTGTTGGAGACGACTTGATAAGGATGCCTCAGAGCCTACTTATGTCGTTATGTTCGACAACTACCACATACGTCCGATGAACTTCGGATTTGTTGAGACAAAGGACTTCTTCACATACAAGCCTATCGGCTATTTTGACGGCAAGGGTAGCAAGATGAAGCGTACCAACTTCGCCGAGCAGAAGCATGGTGCCGTAACTTACATCACGAAGGAAGAACTTGAACGCCTCAAGAAGTATTGGAGCAAGTAATATTATCCAATAATTCAGGCTTGTACGCTTGATCTTTTTGAAACGCAGAGGGCACGGAGGAGGCCCTCTCCCGACCTCCCCCTCTATGGGGAGGAGTAAGAATACTCAATCATTCAACTTCCGCAACTTTTTAACTTGCTCATTTATGGTCGTAAAATGGAGTAAAAAGAAGTATAATGGAGTAAAAAGACGATAGTCTGTTCGACATATTGTACTGACATGGTAATGTCTCTTTACTCCTTCTTACTTCTCTTTACTCCTCTTTACTACAAGAGAATTACTTGCGAAACTTGAATTATATTATTGACGCAAAAGCAATTCAACAAATTCTTGTAACTTAAGGACTGCAATTATTGGAAAATCTATTTCCTTTACAGAATTGAAATGAGAGTCATTTGATACAATAAACTCAGCATTTCCACAGATTGCACAATCTACGAACTTGTTGTCATCAGGGTCAGACTTAATCATGTTGAATCGCCAGGAAGGTTCAATCTTCTTTACATTCCTTCTTGTAACCAAGATTTTAAGGACAATTTCTGCAATCTGCAAAGATGCTTTCTGAGACAATATTTCCTCATACTCTAAAAGAATCTCTGGCGAAACACATAATTCAATCTTATAGTCAAGAAAATCTGTCCACACCATGTGATATGGACTACGGCTTGGCAATATTGCCAAAAGACAATTCGTGTCAAGAACAATTCTTCTCACCTCATCTTGCATTATAAGGAGTACGTAAGTGTTCTGAAAGTATATTTTCTATGGCTTCACCATCGAGAACACCTTCATCCCACAAACGGTCTGCTTCTGTCTGAAGTTTCTCTTCATAGTACTTTGATAGCACAGAGTCGAGTTCTTCAACAGCACCTTCTGATTTACAATATTTCAACAGTTCAAGAATATGTAATTGTCCTTGACTGAAACATGTAGTTGTACTCATATTTCCTTTCAATTATTATTTCACGTCTGCAAAGATATACATTTTGCGTTATATGCGCAAAGGAATAGGTTATCTTTTTTGTTTTCAATATGTCACAAAGAGCGATTATACTGGAGGCGTAAGAAGATATTCTTATTAAACTTCCGCAAATTTTTAACTTACTCATTTATGGGAGTAAAATGAAGTAAAAAGAAGTAAAAGGGAGTAAAAAGACGATAGTCTGTTCGCCAAATTATGCTGACATTGTTACGTCTAAACACAGAGAGCAGAGGGCACGGAGGAGGCCTCTCAGAGAAAACTCTGTGCACTCTGTTTCCTCTGTGCCCTCTGTGTTTCAAAAAAATCTTAATTACTTCCCTGCGGTCAGTGAGAAAAATTGGTAATTATTGTCCTTCCCAAGCGTGCCGAGCACGAAGCATTGTAGACAATAATTACCAATAATTGTTCCAATAAATTACGTTATTTCGGATAGGTTTATAACGCGTGCAAGGCGTAGTACAAGCTCGCTTTAGGTTTAATGCGTATAAACATGGAGAGCAAGCTTGCGAACACAGTTTTCTTATTTGACCGTTAGTCTTAATTCTTAGCTTTCAGCCATATCACACGGCTTGCCCAGTCATTCTGTTTGTGGTAATCTACATTGTGCTTGAATGGAAGGTCTATGCCGTTCTGCATGAGGTAGGCACCAGTGAATGTCTTGCCCTCACAGTCGAGTGGACGGTTGTCGATGCGGTTAAGCTCATGGACGGTGTACAGTCTGTCAGGGTCGAGACCTGCCATCTTGATGCGTGGAAGGTGCTGGTTGCAGAAGGTCTCCAGTTTGTACCAGTAGAAGACGGCTTCCTGCTTGTTCTCCGTCACGTACAT
>JAGCWG010000543.1 GCA_017961965.1 Bacteroidaceae bacterium
CATCCCACAGGTTATCAAGCGCAAAGATAGCCTTACTTCCAGCACGTGTTGATTGATATTCGAGTGTCACGAATGACCGTCCAAGTTCAATGGTGTAAGGAAGATATTCCTTAATGAACTTGTCAGAGAACTTGAACATATGGGATGTTGCAAGGATAGGTTGGCCATCCTTATCAAACTTAATGTCTGGACCCAAGATATAACGATATCCGCCAATGATATCTTCTGCTTCTGGATTCCATACAATAAGCTGCTTGTATGGCTCGTCCATCGTATCGAACTCATCAAGGTCAAGTGATTTTCCCGTTCCACCTCCGGCAGCACGGAATGCAATCTCGCGCAGACGTCCAATTTCCCTTAGGATATTGGGAGAATCTTGCCAAGTACAAATATATATTTCATTGTTGCTTCTGTTAGTGAAACGGAGACGTTTCTCTTCTGTCAACTCCGCCTTGATGACCTCCTTAGGTATCGGCGCTATTATATCTTCTACCATTTAAAGTGATTTATTTCTATTTGCAATAAAAACAAGTGCAAACTTAGCATTTCTTTTTTGAAATACAAACATTTTTGCCCATCTTTTATATCGTATGTGCAATTTTGGCTTTTACAAGCGGGCAAAAATAGCTATTTGCTTTGTCCACAAAATATATTGTGACATTTTTTACGGTGTTCACGACTTGCACCAAGCATTATGTCCGTGTAACATTATTGTTTTACCTTCTCAAGGTAAAGCACACTTTCAGGTCCCATGTTAAATATGAGGTCAATAATGCTTAGGTTAGGCACAAAGCCATGCTTATGGGCAAAGACCTGATAGTAGTCGGGGAAGTGGGCTTCAGAGTGCTGGACAGGCGAGCCCTTTTCCGTATTTATCAGGAACTCTTCCGTACGGTTTATCTTTGCATCGATGTCCATAAGCTCACAGCACTTGAGGATGAGTGCCTCGTTGAAATCCATTAGATACTTCCATTTCCTTTCATAGAAAGGGCGAAAATCATCTTGTAAGTATTCAAAGAAAGGGCTGTTGAAGTACGTTGTCTCGAGTGCACTCCAATGCTGATGTTGCCAATCGAGGTGATATGAAATCATGACGTCCTTCATCAGACATTTACCTCCAGCACCAAAGTTTTCCTTATCCACAGGTATGGTGAGGTTGAGAGCACCATTTGGTGAGTCTATTGTGCATCTGTTCCTTATGGTTTGCTTGTGAAAGTTCTCCCATTGTTCAATACAAATTGGTTCGCCCTTAGCAATAGGAGCGAACCAACTTATTGGAGGTAGATATGATGTAGTAAGTATCATATTTATTTCTATAGTAGTAAATAGGAGTAAAAAGTATTAGGAAGGAGTAAAAGGACGAATGATTGTTCGTTGTTTATTCTTGAGAAATTATCTTTCGCGAAAAACCCAAAACCGACGAACTCATAATCCTATAAAGTAAAATATATTTTTCACTTTCACTCTTCACTTTTCACTTACTTAATGTCAGCCACCCACTTGAATATTCTGTTCCAGCGGACACGACTGCTTGGGTTTGCATCTGGGCTTAAACTGAGCCAGATAAAGAGAGGCTTACCCACGATATGGTCTTCTGGCACGAATCCCCAATAACGACTGTCGGCTGAGTTATGACGGTTGTCACCCATCATCCAGTAGTAATCCATCTTGAATGTGTAGCTTGTGGCAAGTTCTCCGTTGATGTAAATCTTGTCACCATCCACACGGAGGTCGTTACCCTCGTACGTGCGGATTGGACGTTCGTAGATGGCAATGTTCTCTGCATCAAGCTTGAGTGTCATGCCCTTTGCAGGGATAATGATCGGGCCATAGTTGTCGCAAGTCCATCCGTAGTCATGATTCAATGGATAGACGGCAGCAAATCTCAAGTGATTATATGGAGTGTCATCCATGAAGTTATTATCCAAGACTGGGACGATGCTATCCGTCAATCCAGACTTCTTCAATCCTTCAAGAGCCCTCTTTGTGAGAGGCATACAGCCGTATTTAGCTCTGGCTGCCCTATCCTCGTCACTTATGCCAAGCTCATTGCATAGGTCATCGGTAAGATACATGCCATTCTTGAAACTCACGATGTAGTTGAACTGCACGTTCTCTGGCTGAGGCATTGCCTTGCCATTGGTATAGATGACCTTGTTTTTTATCTCAAACTTCTGACCAGGAAGACCAACGCATCGCTTCACATAGTTCTCACGACGATCTGTAGGTCGCACCTTAATCTCGCCATAGAGTGATGCATTTGCCTCTATGATGCTCTTTCCAGCCGAATACAAAAGGTCGTAGGTGTTACGCTGCTCCTGTACGGTAAGTTTACGGAAGTCCGGTATTTCCTGTCCGCTATTGTATAAGTATTCGACAGCAGCGTTTACACAAGCGTTATAGAACGTCGTTGGGTCTTCCACTGCCACAGTGTCGCCTGCAGGGAAATTGAACACGACGATATCTCCCTGTTCAACCTTACCAAGCCCCTTGACTCTGCGGTATTTCCATTGTGGCCACTCGATGTAGCTCTTGCATCCGAACAAAGGCATTGTGTGCTGAGTAAGTGGCATAGTGAGAGGTGTCTGAGGAATACGAGGACCGTAGCTAATCTTGCTGACGAGTAGGTAGTCGCCAGTCATAAGGCTCTTTTCCAAAGACGAGCTTGGAATCTGATAGTTCTGAAAGAAGAACTGATTGAAGAAATAAACCGCCACAAGCGCAAACACTATGGCATCAACCCACGACATTATGGTACGGCTGACATCGCTCTCCAAGTCCTTCCACCATGACCAACGTATCTTTTGAGTAATATATACGTCGAAGATGAATGGAAGGACGATAAGTCCTAACCATGACTCCACCCAGATGAGGAAAAGGAGATACAATACCGTTACAACTGTAAACTTTGTCCATCTCACCCATGGCTTTTCAGGTTCTTCGCCTCTGTTGCCACGAGCTTGCGTATTTCTGAAATTGTTGTAGTCAAATGCCATACTCTTGTTCGGTTAGTTAGTGGTAAATTCCCTTTTTTATGTCAGATGTTAGAATTTAAACATATCGTCTATTGTCAACAATCCACTATTCTTTGCTGTAAACTCGGCAGCAATAACAGCACCGAGAGCAAAGCCCTGACGTGAATGAGCGTCATGGGTAATGGTAATCTTATCCGCTTCGCTGTCGTAAGTGACAGTATGGATTCCCGGAACTTCGTCACGACGGATAGAGCTGATAGGGAGGAGGTCATCGGCTACATTGTCTGTACCTTCCACAGAGCCATCAGGATTCTGAAGGTAACCCATTGTCCACTCCTTCTTGCGGTCAAGGCGCTCCACAATTTGCTCTGCAAGCGTGATTCCCGTACCAGAAGGATGGTCAAGTTTGTGGATGTGGTGAGTTTCCTCCATCTTGACATCGTACTGCGGAAAACCGTTCATAATGTTAGCCAAGTACTTATTTACAGCTGAGAAAATAGCCACTCCTATGGAGAAGTTACTTGCCCAGAAGAGTGTCTTACCATCCTCCTTACAAGCCTTGCGCACCTCATCGCCATGCTCC
>JAGCWG010000544.1 GCA_017961965.1 Bacteroidaceae bacterium
CCGATATTATGGTAAATGATGAGGTTGTACTGAGTATTACTGATACAGATGCCTTGTGGCAGGACATGGCAAGGGATGAGTTGGCAAAAGAATATGCGGAAATAATCCAAGGCAAACTACAACAGCTGAACGAAGAGTATGGACTACGACAGAAGATGTCACGCATACTTGAAGCACTTGGAATCATCATCATTCAGATTATCATCATTATACTGACTAACAAGTTGTTTGCACGTTGGAGGTTCCGCACAATACTTCATATACTTAGACGCACAAAATCTATTCGTATCAAAGGGTACGAGTTGCTTGACATACATAAGCAGGGAATTGTTCTTGTTATCATTTACAGATACATTCGCATCTTGCTTATCTTCTTGCAGTTGTTTGTAACAGTACCGCTTTTGTTCTCCATCTTCCCAGAGACGGAAACATTTACTTACACTTTGCTTGGCTACATCTGGAATCCTTTCAAGGACATAGTACGTGCTTTCATTGCATATCTACCTAACTTGTTCAAGATTGGAGTCATATATCTGTGTTTCCGCTACCTCGTCAGGGGTATTCGTTATATTGCCTTGGAGATAGAATCGGAGCGACTAAAAATCAACGGATTCTATCCCGACTGGGCTTCTCCTACATACTACATACTCCGCACGCTCCTTTACTCTCTCATGGTCGTGATGATTTGGCCTTTGTTGCCAAACTCCAATTCGGAGATTTTCCAAGGGGTATCCGTATTTATTGGTGTAATCGTGTCACTCGGTTCAACATCTATCATTGGTAATGTTATGGCAGGAATGGTGATGACGTACATGCGCCCATTCCGTATTGGCGACTTTATCAAGGTGGGTGACACAGAGGGCGAAGTGATTGAGAAGACCATGCTTGTCACTCGTATTCGTACACGCAAGAACGAGGTCATTACCATTCAGAACTCAAGTCTTATGGGCTCTCAGACATCCAATTTCACGGTGGCTGCCCACAACTATGGAATAATCGTACATACCAAGGTTACAATAGGTTATGACGTTCCTTGGCAGACGGTCAAAGAGATAATGGAAGGTGCTGCTCTTGAGACATTGGGTGTTCTGCATCATCCAAAGCCATTCATGCGAACGACATCACTCGATGACTTCTATGTTGAGTATGAGATAAATGCTTACACAAAGGATGCCAAAAATCTTGCACGCATATATTCAGACCTGCATCAGAACCTTCTCCGCCGTTTCTTTGAGGCTAATGTTGAGATTATGTCGCCTCACATCTACGCCCGTCGTGACGGTATAGACACGCAGATGCCTGAGGAATTCAAGAGCAATTCATAATTCAGAATTCAAAATTCATAATTTATGGAGCGCAAAACGAAAGTTTCTAAATTTGTCGCTTGAAAGTGAAAATAGTTTAGGTCGATATTTGGCAACTGATTCTTTCGTATTATAGGACTGTCCGAACAGTGCTCGAATGATTAACGGACATTTAATAGCTGTTAAACACCTGTTAAATGCTCAGAAAAACATTACTGCGGAATAATGACCTCAATACTGCGCAGTATCGGGGTCATTATTCCGCAGTAGCTTTTTTCTTACTTTTCAATTATCACTTCATCATCCACAGTTGATTCGTATGTCTTCTTCTTTGTACGCTTTCCGTGACTCAGACGGACATTGACACGAAGCATAAGCATATTGCGAAGCAACACATTCTGATTATTTTCACGTTCAAGGCTATAGAAAGGAGTCTGAATACCACTAGTAGATTTTCCTTCCAATGCACGTATTGGTGGCATATACCCAAGCATTACTTGTGCCTTGTCATGCCAGAAATTCTTTCGAGCTGCAAGCATAATATAATTATCTCCACCCCAAGAATAACCCTGAAGCGAGAGTATCTTTCTATTCACGCTCTTGTACTCCAACAAAAATATTGTACGTTGATTCAACAAATATACTAAAGTACATCCACCAGTCAAATTCCTTGAACTATTGTTATACTCATTATATGTAAACCTATCGTATCCAAAAGTCACATTTGCAGAAAACTGTAGGCGTTTCCAAAACATCTTGTTAAAGTCAAGTCTAACTGAATACAACCTGTAATCAGAATTGACAAAACTGCGTGACACATAGCCATCATCCATCAGTGAATAATAGTTCTGATGGTTATGTGGACTAAACTGTACAGACGGCGTCAATGTAAGGCAATTCAGGAAACGTAGTCTTGCCGAGAGATTATGCGTATCCATAGGCTTCAGTTCTGGATTAGCGACGAACATAGACAGAGAGTCAGTCCTATATGTCTGCATCCTCTGTGACAAAGAAGGATATGTAACACCACTATTGTACTGCAAGGTAATGTCAAGCTTGTTGCCTTCCTTATACATTAACCTCACATCAGGGAAGAATGAGAA
>JAGCWG010000545.1 GCA_017961965.1 Bacteroidaceae bacterium
GGTTTTTGTCGAGCTTTTCTGCGTATACCTTAATCTCCCTTCCTTCGGGGGTGGGCTGGGGTGGGGCTCCAGTAGTCTTTTTACTGGTGCTGTTCTCTCAAGAGGTCGTTGACAGTCTTGACAGGGTTGAATGTGCCGAGGCTCACATCAACGAAGATAGTGTTCCAGTCGCTCATTGCACCGTTCCAGAGTCCTGGAAGTTCGAGAGCCTTGAGTTCCTTACCGTTCTTGCTCTTTGATGAGATGAATCCTGTCTGTGGGTCAACATACTTTGTGAGGTCGAACTTGTTGCCCTTGTAGTCCTTCACTGCACACACGAGGTCAACTGGGTTGAAGTGAGTGCCGCCGTTGAACATGGCAAGGTACTCTGCATTGTTCTTGTCAATCTGTGATGACTCAAGAATCTGGAGTGATATTGTTCCGTCAGGATTATATGCGAGGAATGGACCACCGCCAGGCTCACCTACGTTCTTCACCATTCCACATACACGCATTGGACGGTTGAGCTTGCTGCGGAGGTAGATGGCGAGTTCGCTGTCCTCAAGCACCTTGAGCTCAGGATTGCGACAAGAGAGTTCATCACGGAGGAAGCGTATGATTTCCTCAAGCTGCTCGTGAGTATATTTGCCAGTGTCGAGGAGACGGATATAGTCGAATGCCTTCTTCTGCATGCTTACGAGTACGCCGGCGATGAGTTTCTTGTATGTCACTGTCTCGTCCTTGAGACGGTCTGGTACCACGTTGTCAATGTTCTTGATGAAGATGATGTCAGCATCGAGGTCGTTGAGGTTCTCGATGAGAGCGCCGTGACCACCCGGACGGAAGAGAATCTTGCCATCGTCTGTGCGGAATGGCTCATTGTCTGGTGTAGCGGCAACGGTGTCTGTGCTTGCCTTCTGCTCAGAGAAGCTTACGCTGTAAGTGACACCGAACTTCTTTGAGTAGCTGACAGCCTTCTCTGCTACGAGTGACTCGAAGAGTGGACGATGCTCAGGTGACACTGTGAAGTGTACGTTTACCTTGCCGTCGTTGCCCTTGGCATAGAGTGCGCCTTCCACGAGGTGCTCCTCCAGTGGAGTACGGTTGCCGTCAGCGTATGAGTGGAACTTGAGAAGTCCCTTTGGCAGTTTGCCGTAGTTGAGACCCTTCTCGTTGAGGAGATTGTCGATGACTGCCTTGTAGTTGCCGTTCTCAACAAGTTCCTTGATTGACTTGCCTTCGTTTTCCTTGCATACTTCGTCGAGCTCTGCGTAGAATGCGAATTTCTCGATGTTGTCGAAGAACTTCTTCATGAAGTCGTCAGCAGGAGTGTCGCTGTTGCCGTCGAGGAACTCGAAGAGGTTCTTGAACATACGGCTTGCAGCACCTGATGCTGGCACGAACTTGAGTACTTTGCCAGTACCGTTGAGGTACTCGTTCCATGCGTTGAGATAGTCTTTCTGCTCGCTTTCAGATGGCACCGTGATGCCCTTGCCTGGTGATGCTGCACCTGCGAGTTTGAGGAATGGGAATCCTGTCTTGAAAGAGTTCAACTGTGTGTTGAGTTTTTCTTCTGAAATACCTTTCTTTGCGAGAAATTCTTTGTCTTGTTGAGTAAGCATTTTTTAGTGAATTTTATTATTTTCTTAATTTGTTTCAAAGTTACGGATAATCTTTGAAACACACAAGTTTTTGTATGTTAATTTGCAGGAGAATCCCGTTTTTCTGCGCCTTTGGATTTTGAAGTAAAGATTCGCAGAAGCCAAAAAACTTTGAAACACAGAGAACGCAGAGAACTCAGAGGGTTATTAGAACTCTGTACCCTCCGTGTTTAATTATTTTTATTCTCCCACTTTATCGTTTTTTTTCAGGTTCTACAAAAAAGAGTGTGGGTGATGTTTTTTTTTCTTGACCACGAATTACACGAATGAACACGAACTTTCAAATCCTCTTGTTTCATTACACTAAGACAACATGTGTTGTCTGCGAATAACACGAACCTTTAGCTCGGCGAAGCCAATGCCATCCGGCTTCATATTGTTGTACCAGATTCGTGTAATTCGTAATTGCACGAGCAATTCTTCGTGTAATGGAAACAGCCGAGAACCACCAATTTCGTGCAAATTCGTGTAATTCGTGGTTAGTTGAAAATATTAAGATTTGCCCCGAACAGTCGTTATTAGCATCTCGTATGTGGCTAATGTCTTGCTGGCTGTTTTGTGGTTGAGATAAATGGTGTTGCCATTGTTGTTTACAATCCTGATACAGCAAGAGTAGTTTACTATAAACTTAGCTTACGGCTTGACTTTTAATGGTTTATCCTCGGTGTTTGTTCTTTGTCAGGTTAGGAGGGTGATTTTTGGGGTGTATAAAAGGTGACTTTTTGAATCGAGTGTATATAACTGATATTTAGTTTGTAACCACCGATTTTTGCATGAGGGTGATTTTTTTACTTTAAAACTTTTTTTTTTATGTTTTTTCTTTTTTTTTCTATATAAAAAGATTTTAAAGAAAAACTCACCTTTGCATTTTCTACACTATTAACTATATGATAAACA
>JAGCWG010000546.1 GCA_017961965.1 Bacteroidaceae bacterium
GGCAACACGTCAACAATGGTAAACCGTCGTGTCTTGGTCATTCTTGAGCAAGGTGCTGAGGCTACCATCATAATGAATGACCATGCCGAGGACAAGCAACGCTTCCTTACGACTCAGGTCATGGAGATATTCTGCAAGGATAACAGTCATCTTGATATCTATGAGATAGAGGAGACAACCCCACTTTGTAGCCGTTTCTCAAACGTATATATAAATGTGGAGCGTGACTGTACTGTCAAGCATAACAGCATAACTCTCTACAATGGTCAGACACGTAACCTCTGTGACGTGGTACTCAAAGGTGAGAACTCTGAGGTAACACTCAACGGTTGCGCCATAGCTGGTGGAAGCCAGCGTATTGACAACAATACTCTCATCGACCATCGCGTACCTAACTGTACAGCTAACGAACTATACAAGTACGTCGTAGATGACAAGTCAGTAGGAGCTTTTGCTGGTAAGATTCTTGTAGAGAAGGATGCACAGAAGACAGTGAGCCACGAAACCAACTCTAACCTGTGTGCATCTGCCGACGCTCGTATGTTTACTCAACCTATGCTTGAGATATACGCTGACGACGTGAAATGTGCCCACGGCTCTACAGTAGGTGTCATGGACGAGACGGCTCTCTTCTATATGCGCCAGAGAGGTGTGCCTGAGGAAGAAGCACGTATGCTTCTCAAGAACGCCTTCATGGGACAGGTCATAGACCAGATACAGCTTCAGCCACTTCGTGACAAGCTCTTTGTTAAAGTAGAGAAGCGTTTCCGTGGCGAACTTGAGAAATGTGATGATTGCAGACTCTGTAAATAATGAGAAATGAGTAATGAGTGATTAGTAATAACTATTTTGTGTTATGTGAACCGAATGATTATTACTCATTATTAATTACTAATTTCTAACTAATAAACAATGTACGACATAAACAAAATAAGGGAGGATTTTCCAATCCTTTCACGCAAGATATATAACCGTCCACTCGTCTATCTGGACAATGGAGCTACCACGCAGAAGCCACGCTGTGTGGTAGAGGCTATGGTGGACGAATATTATAATGTCAATGCCAACGTGCATCGTGGAGTACATTTCCTGTCACAACAGGCAACTGACCTTCACGAGGCAAGCCGTGAGACCGTGCGTGCATTCATCAATGCAAGGAGCACAAACGAGATTCTCTTCACGCGTGGCACTACCGAAAGCATCAACCTGTTGGCTTTCTCTTTTGGTGAGGCTTTCATTCATGAGGGTGACGAGATAATTGTCAGCACAATGGAGCACCACTCCAACATCGTGCCTTGGCAGATGATGTGCGAACGTAAGGGCGCAAAGCTTCGTGTCATACCTATGTTTGATAATGGCGAACTCGACATGGATGCTTACAAAGGACTGTTCTGCGAGACAACTCGTCTGGTATGCTGTGCACACGTAAGCAATGTACTCGGTACTGTCAATCCCGTCAAGGACATCATCACGATTGCTCATGAACATAACGTGCCTGTCCTTATAGACGGTGCTCAGAGTACACCGCACTTTAAGGTGGATATGCAGGAACTCGACTGCGACTTCTTTGCATTCTCTGGTCACAAGATATACGGACCTACGGGCGTAGGCGTTCTCTATGGCAAGGAAGATTGGCTTGACAAACTTCCTCCTTATCAGGGTGGAGGCGAGATGATAAAGAACGTATCATTCGAGAAGACAACATACAACGAGTTGCCTTACAAGTTTGAGGCAGGAACACCTGACTATGTGGCTACCCATGCGCTTGCAAAGGCTCTCGACTACGTATCTGCACTTGGCATGGATAATATCTATGCTCACGAGCAGGAACTGACACGCTACGCCATGGAACGTATGAGTCAGATTGACGGTATGCGCTTCATTGGTACACCAAGTCATAAGGATGCAGTCATCAGTTTCCTTGTTGGCAATATTCATCATCTTGACATGGGTACGCTTCTCGACCGTCTTGGCATAGCGGTACGCACAGGGCATCATTGTGCTGAACCGCTCATGCGTCGTCTCGGCATCGAAGGAACTGTACGTGCAAGTTTCGGTCTCTACAACACAAAGGAAGAGGTTGACGCACTTGTTGCAGGAATAGATAGAGTGGCTAAGATGTTCTAAGAAGCCCCTCTCCCCAGCCCTCCCCCTCTATGGGGAGGGAGAACCATCCGGGTAATTTCTTAAAAAAACTAACAACGCCCCATCTGTCATTTTCCTCCCCCACGGGGAGGTTAGGAGGGGGCCATCCATTATATTCTTTTAATTTTTTATGGCACAGAAACCAAGTATTCCAAAAGGTACACGCGACTTCTCACCAATAGAGATGGCAAAGCGTAACTACATATTCA
>JAGCWG010000547.1 GCA_017961965.1 Bacteroidaceae bacterium
AAGTACGGTATTCGCCAGAAGTATCTTTACAAAACCAATTTCAAAAAGAAAAACTTCATCCCTCAACGAGGAGACATACTTCTTATACGTAAGCCGTAAACTGAATTCATAATGATATAAAGCTAAAAAAGAAGCGGTAGCAAATGTGCTACCGCTTCTTTTTTAGCTTTGTGTGAAACTCTGTTGATGTGTGTTACCCAACAGTTTCGATTTCTTCTGTCATATTAATTTCGTTGCCCTTGTTATCCTTGAAGATGTACTGAAGGAATCCCAAAGACTGGTCAGCAATAACATTCAAACCGAAACCATATTTCATTTTCCATCTGAACTTGAGACTGAAGAGTCCCTTGTTGATGTAAGCTGAAACGTATGGGTGAACGTAGAGCTTAAATTTCTTCATTCCAAGATTGTTCACGACATAGTCTATCTTGTTCTCCAGCGTGTCGGTGAAAAGTATGGATGACTTAATTGTGCCTTTGCCGAAGCAAGTAGGGCAAGTCTCTTCGACGTGTACATCCATTGCTGGTCGCACTCTCTGGCGAGTTATTTGCATCAGACCGAATTTGCTAAGTGGAAGAATGTTGTGCCTTGCACGGTCATTCTTCATCAGCTCGGTCATGTGCTCGTAGAGCTTCTGTCTGTGCTCTGCTGAGTCCATGTCGATAAAGTCAACGACAATGATTCCTCCCATGTCTCGGAGTCGAAGCTGGCGTGCCAACTCTTCGGCTGCGCCCATGTTTACTTCGAAAGCGTTTGCTTCTTGCCCGTCAACACCTCGTGAGCGGTTTCCACTGTTCACATCTACCACATGTAGTGCTTCGGTGTGCTCGATTACGAGGTATGCTCCTCGTTTATAACTTACGGCTTTGCCTAATCCTGACTTTATCTGTTTGGTAACAGAGAAATTGTCGAAAATTGGAACGTCTCCCTTGTAGAGCTTTACTATGCTCTCTCTTTCTGGAGCAATGAGCGACACATATTTCTTTACTTCTTTGTACACCTCTGCGTTGTTCACGTGGATACTTTCGTAAGAGGGATTGAAAAGGTCACGGAGCATAGATACTGTTCTGCCTGTCTCTTCGTGTACAAGAACTGGTAGGTTTGTGCTTTGCTGAATCTTTTCGATAGCATCGTTCCAGTTCTGTATGAGTACAGATAACTCGTTGTTCAGTTCTGCTGCTTTCTTGCCTTCAGCCACCGTGCGCACTATCACGCCGAACTGGCGTGGCTTGATGCTCTGGATAAGCTGTTTCAGTCTTGTTCTTTCTTCCTTGGACTTAATCTTGGATGATACGGATACCTTGTCTGTGAAAGGTATAAGAACAAGGAATCGTCCAGCAAAGGATATTTCTCCCGTAAGTCGTGGCCCTTTGGTGTTAATCGGTTCCTTAGTGATTTGTACCATCACTTCCTGTCCAACTTCAAGAACATTCTGTATGCTTCCTCCTTTTTCGAGGTCTTGCTGTTTGCCGACCTTGAACATTGGAGCAAGTTTTTTCTTGTCGCTTGCAACTTGTCTCACATATTTCTCAAGGGAGAGAAACTGTGTTCCTAAATCTTGGTAATGCAGAAATGCCTCACGCTCATGACCGACATCAACGAAACATGCATTAAGCGCAGGCATGATTTTCTTTACCTTTCCTGCGTAGATGTTGCCCACTGAGTATTTTGAATCCTGTCCTTCCTTTTGGAATTCTACCAGTCTCTGGTCTTCGAGG
>JAGCWG010000548.1 GCA_017961965.1 Bacteroidaceae bacterium
CATCCTTGAGTGCACGCTCCATAACGAGCTTAGCACCAAGACCCTCTGGGTGAGAAGCTGTGATGTGATAAGCATCGGCAGACATACCTGCGCCAGCCATCTCAGCATAAATCTTAGCACCACGAGCCTTTGCATGCTCAAGTTCCTCAAGAACGAGGATACCAGCACCTTCACCCATTACGAATCCGTCACGGCTTGCGCTGAATGGACGGCTTGCCTTCTCAGGCTCGTCGTTACGAGTAGAGAGAGCCTTCATGGCGTTGAAGCCACCAAGACCTGCTGGCCATATTGCTGACTCAGCACCACCAGTTACGATAGCTGATGCCTTTCCGAGACGGATAAGGTTGAATGCGTCAGCAAGTGCGTTTGAAGAAGATGCACATGCAGATGTAGTAACGTAGTTAGGTCCACGGAAACCGTTCTCTATAGAGATGTAACCAGCTGCGATATCTGCAATCATCTTAGGGATGAAGAATGGATTATACTTAGGGCCGAGTGTAGGACCATTGAGAGCATAGTTACCTGCCTCTTCCTCGAAAGTGTGCATACCGCCGATTCCGACACCCATTACCACACCTACCTCGTTGCGGTCAAGATTCTCGTAGTCAAGAATAGCAGAATCCTTGATAGCCATCTTAGCAGCAGCGAGAGCATAGTGACAATAGATATCCATCTTACGAGCTTCCTTGCGGTCGATATAGTCCTCTGCCTTGAAGTTCTTCACCTCACAAGCGAACTGAGTCTTAAACTCAGAAGCGTCGAAGTGTGTAATAGGAGCAGCACCACTCTTTCCAGCCTTGATATTCTCCCAAGTTTCCTCAGCAGTATTTCCAAGTGGAGTTACAGCACCAATACCTGTTACGACAACTCTTTTTAATTCCATATTATTAAGTTTTTGAGTTTTTAAGTTTATGAGTTTTTGGGTTTTTAAGTCTTTTAAGTTTGTAAGTTTTTGAGTTTGTGAGTTTATTAGTTTTTAATTTCTAATATATTTTAGAACTCAAACACATGTGCTCACATGAATGTCATATTCTCTAAAACAAAAAAAAGTTTTTGAGTTGTTGACACATTTTGACCTATATTATATATAAGGTGCAAAATCTCCCAAAAACTCAAAAACCTATAAACTTGTCTTACTTACCGTTTGCCTCGATGTAAGCGATAGCGTCACCTACAGTAGCGATCTTCTCAGCCTGATCGTCTGGAATGCTGATACCGAATGCCTTCTCAAATTCCATGATGAGCTCTACAGTATCGAGAGAGTCTGCACCGAGATCGTTAGTGAAAGATGCTTCTGGCTGTACTTCAGCCTCATCTACATTGAGCTTGTCAACGATAATTGACTTTACTCTTGCTTCAATTTCTGACATAATTTTGTTTTTAATTTAATGTTAATGAATTAATTTTCTTATTCAAGTTATGTTTTTACGTGACAAAGGTAGGAAAATATCTCTAAACAGCACAATAATATTCATTAAAAATGACGTTTTTTGCACAAACTACATGTAAGTGTGCTGTTTTTTCGCGCTATTTACTCCTTATTTGCACGTTTACGCTCCAAATGGTCAAGAATAATCTTACGGATACGCATGCTCTTTGGAGTTACCTCAACATACTCATCCTCCTTGATGTATTCAAGTGCCTCTTCGAGTGAGAATACAACTGGTGGAATGATTCGAGCCTTTTCGTCTGTACCGCTGGCACGTGTATTTGTCAACTGCTTTGCCTTTGTCACGTTTACAACGAGGTCATTCTCATGAACGTGCTCTCCGACAACCTGACCTGCATAGACCTTGTCCTGTGGGAAGATGAAGAACTTACCACGGTCCTGAAGGTGGTCGATGGCAAATGCTACGGCTGTTCCTGACTCCATTGCAATCATAGAGCCGTTGACGCGGCGCTGCATCTCGCCCTTGTATGGCTGGTAATCCTTGAAACGGTGAGCCATGATTGCCTCTCCCTGGCTGGCTGTGAGTACGTTGGTACGAAGACCGATGATTCCACGTGATGGAATCTCGAACTCGATATTTACACGGTCGCCCTGTGCCTCCATAGAGAGCATCTCACCCTTACGATGAGTTACCATATCAATCATTTTGCTTGAGAACTCCTCAGGCACGTTGATTGTGAGTTCCTCGATTGGCTCGCACTTCTCGCCATTGATTTCCTTATAGATAACCTGTGGCTGACCTACCTGAAGTTCGTAACCCTCGCGACGCATTGTCTCGATGAGGACAGAAAGGTGGAGCACACCACGTCCGCTGACAATCCAACTATCTGTTGAGTCGCCCTTTGGAGCAACACGGAGTGCAAGGTTCTTCTCAAGTTCCTTTGCAAGACGCTCGTTGATGTGGCGGCTTGTACAGAAC
>JAGCWG010000549.1 GCA_017961965.1 Bacteroidaceae bacterium
ACGATAGTAATCCAACTCTTGCTTGATGATTTCAATCTTCAAGTCAGCATCCTTATCATAAACAATACCCTTGTTCACATATACCGGAGGGAGAATTTCGCTTGAGTCACGCACTGCCTGCTCGATTGCTCTCTCGAGTACCATACGAGGATAAGAATACAATGAATCAGGCCAACTGTTCAATGTCTTACGTGCATCAGCGATGATAGTCTTAACAGGCTTGATATACATAGCATAACTCTTGTCGATCTGCTTCTGTTCCCACTTAGCCTGACGATCGGCTGCCAAAGAGTCAACCAATACGTGGAATGCACTATCTGCATCATATCTCCAGCGATACTGCTGTGTAAGTGGCATCTTGCCGAAGTGATAAACAAAACCAAGACGAAGGTCTGTTACCATTGGGAAAGGAATAAACTTACTATATTTCTCGCCTTCGCGAACGTAAGAATTTGTAATACGGTTAAGTGTATATTCCTGACAAGATGGAAGGAATATCAATCCTGCACTAAGTCCCAATTCCATATCAAGACGTCCTGCCTTCTCATACTCATGGAGTGTACGGATAATACCATACGTACCACCAATAGAGACAGCTGTACCTTGATAACCAGTTTTACCAAACTTAACAGAGAATTTATCAAAACTACCATAGATACCACGATAGAACACAATTGCTGGGTGCTTAAGATATGGATATGTATGCTTAGGATCCGCCTCATTGTAGAAATTCTTTCTACGAAGAGAGAACAATTTATCTATCCATTTCTTGTGTGGGTCTGTATTACCATCAAGAGCATGGGCACCTTCGCCACGTACGAAGCGCTCACGCCAATAATTCTTAAAATCAAAACGGATTTCATTAAGGTTAAACACAGTCGCTGGGTTGAATGTATTAGAACCTTTCCAACGACCCATGACATTAAGGCCAACAGTCCATCTGTTCCAGTTCTCTGGACGAACCGCATATTCAAAACCAATATTAGGACACTGAAGAACCCAAGTTACTGGGTTTGTTCTGACAGCAAGACGGTCTGCTTGCTTTGCGTAAATAACGTGCATTGTATCATCCACGACTTGCGCCTTCACACAAGTTATGAAAGATGCTATAATGAAAAAGAGTGACGATAAGAATACGCGATGAACATTATGTCTACTCAAATATCCCATTCTGAATTCTTTTATTTATAAAATACTTAACTTCTGTTATTACAATAAGTGTGCCCCCGCATTTTTTGCCTTTTGCATCGCAATACAGAAAGCATGCAGAAAAACAACGTGACAAAAAAAAATATCCCGAGCGAATGCTAATTTCCCCTACGGTTTTTTTCACCACCTTCACCAAATCGAATGCAAATATACGGATTATTTGAAAAATTGAACATAGAATTCATACAAAAATAACAATAATTGACCAACTAATACTAAAAAAGTCTTAAAGAAGTTAAAAATGGGGTGTTTCAAATACAACTACGAAGTAAAAAACACCGATGAATACGCTTTTACCCAAATTCATATAGTACGTTCGGACAAAAAGAGGTATCTTTGCCACGATTATACTAACAAAATAAATAACAAGATGAATAAAGTATTCGGAACATTTATTGTATTGTCTGTATCACAGATGATGCTAAGCAACGCAAACGCACAGACGGGAACGGATTATCTCAATGCCTACAAGATCTCAAATTGTGCTATTCCTTTTGATGTAGAATCAGAAGGAAAGCCATTCCATATTACATGGGGTATGGATACAGCATGGGACTGGGACTTCAATGTCAATCGTGGTATTGCACACATCACCAAGGAACATCTCAAGACTGGACGTGTTAGTTTCCAGCCAATTGATATTGTTACTGATAATGGTGATGGTACTTATACACTTTCTGACCGTCAGAAAAAAAGACTTGACGTACGTATCAATATGATCAAGACCACTGGCACGAAAGAAATCAACCTCAACTGTGACCATGAAGTTCTCTTCTATAAGGTCGACAACAGAGGATATTGTGACAATAAGGTAGAGGACTTTACAGGTAAGAACAACTATGGTGGCAAGCCTGTTGAATGGTACAAGCTTATCAAGGCATGCGTGCAGTATTGCGCAACAAAAGGACTCAAGGTGATAAGTGTTTCACCATTCAACGAGTCAGACTTCGTCAACTGGCACCAATATTATGGAGACGAGAATCAGGGAATGAAGGATTTCCTTGCCATTGCAAAGCTTATCAAGGAAGACCCATTCTTTGACGGTATTCGTGTATGTGGTGGTAACACTCTCAACTGCGACCGTGCACTTCCTTGGTACAACGCACTCAAGGAGTACCTCGACGAGGGTAACACTCACCAGTTGGCAGGAAGCTTTGACACTTACGCCAACTTCTTTACTCAAGTAGTTAAAGATGGCAAGTTGGGTACAGCCGACGAGCTTCATAACGTAGGCGAGGCTATCGTAGGAGCAGAATATGGTATGACCACAGGTATCTGGTGGGGATTTGACGGACGTGCAAGAGGACAGTTCTGCAAAGACTCTAATGAAGGTGTACGTCTCGGCTATGGCGAGGACAGAGGTTCATGGACATCTGGTGCCGTTTATCGTAACGACAAATACAACGAGATTCACGCATTTTTCGGTAGTTCTGAGCGTCAAGCAAACAATGCAACATACAGCCTTGTTTCCAAGAACAAGGATGTATATTTCAACGGTTTCGGACCAACACGCGAATACATCGTTGACATGCCAGGTGGAACAGGCTATCAGAATGGTCAGATAAACGCAGAAAAACTCATAGACATCACTTATGGTGAGGATGTACCACAAGAGTACATCAATGGTACATATCAGATTATGAGCTACTACGGTAAGGGACTTCTCTCAACTGCTGAAACCACTCCACAGAACGCTGCAACAGTAAAGACAAACGCAAGAAAGGCAAATGCAACTAATCAGCAATGGGTTGTAAAACCATGTTCTAAGACTGATGCTGATGGCGACATAGGTGGATGGTCATTGATGCTTAACAATAATGACAAGAGATTCCTCAACATTCTCAATGCAAACCTGAACACTGGTGCTACAACAATCGTTTATACACACGACGGCAAGAGATTCCTTGAGGAAAAATGGTACTTAAAGTATGCTGGCGAAGGATGCTGGTACATCATCAGCGGTCTCAGCAACAAGGCTCTCAGATGTACAAGCAAGAGTACCAGTGCTTCAGTTTCACTTGGAGAATGTCCAACAGCAAATACAGCAGCATCAACAAGACAGCAGTATATGTGGCGCTTCATGCCAACAGATGCTCTTCCAAACAACAATGCACCTGTATGGGGCGACAAGACTGTCAATACTGTTGGCTACAACTCAAGCATTAAGGTCACTTGGACTCCTATCGAGGACGAGACTGTAACATATAATGTACTCCGCTCTGTTGCAGGACAGAACAACTACAACACTATCGCACGTTCAATACACGGAGGTTCATTCTTTGACAACACAATTCTCCCAGGAACATACGACTACAAGATCATTCCTGTTGCTTACAACGGCACACGAGGCGAGGCTTCAGATGTAGCAACTTGCAACACAATTGAGGGTGATGCACTCCTTGCACAGTATCAGTTCGACAGCAACCTTGATGACAACTCAGTCAACCAGATTGGAATGGCAGTAAACGGTACTCCTTCATACTCAAATCTTATATACAAGTCAGGAGCAAAGGCACTCAACCTTTCTTCACAGAGCACATTCATGACTGTATCGCCATCACTCACTAATCGTGACAATATGACTATCATGATGTGGGTACGTTGGAATACTGGAGGCAACCCATGGCAGCGTATCTTCGACTTCGGTAACAACACAAAAGAATATATGTTCCTCACGCCATCCAACGGAAGTGAGATGCGCTTCGTTATGAAGAATAATGGTGACGAGCAGATTCTTTCAACATCCAAGTTAACTGTAAGCACTTGGAAGCATATTGCAATTACATTCAACAAGGTTGGCGAAGGTGATGATGCCAAAGAGCATGTTGAGCTCTACATCGATGGTGAGAATGTTGGTAGCAAGGACTTCACTATCTTCCCTTCACAACTTGCCCCATCGCTCAACTATGTAGGACGCAGTATGTTCTACAGTGACCCTAACTTCAAGGGATACATTGACGACCTCCGTTTCTACAACTATGCACTCACTTCTGACAAGATTAATGAGGCAATGGCAGACACTGAGGCTAAGTCAAGAGACCTCAGCGACCTCTCCACATCAGTTGAGACTGTCAAGAATATCAGCAATACAACTCCAAGTGCAACCTTCACACTTGATGGCAAGAAGGTTTCCACATTCCACAAGGGAATCAACATCATCAAGTTCTCTGATGGTTCTTCTGTCAAGATTATAAAGAAATAACTTTTCAAACTCAACGGAGTTATGAAGGTCACTCTACTTCATAACTCCGTTATATTTAGAATAAAACAAATTCAAACAAACCAACACTAACTCATGAAGAAAAGCCTACTAATTTCACTCATGTGTCTCTGTGCAAGTTCTATGTTCGCACAGAAATACACAACTTACTTATTTGCATTTTTCTCTAACAACTCACCCGACGGCGAACAAGTGCGTTTCGCACTATCCGATGACGGTTTCAACTACACAAGCCTCAACGATGGACGGCCAGTAGTGGCATCAGACACTATAGCCATTAAGAAGTCCGTACGCGACCCACATATCCTACGTGCAGAGGACGGAAAGACATTTTACATGGTACTCACAGATATGCGCTCAGACGAGGGATGGCAGTCTAACGACGGACTCATACTCATGAAGTCAACAGACCTCATCCACTGGCAGCATACAGCCATAGACTTCCCTACCCGATTTCAGAACATTCAGGAGCTCAACGCAGACAACCTACACGCAGTATGGGCTCCACAGACTATTTGGGATGCAGAAGCAAAAAAATACATGATATACTACAGCATAGGACGTCATGACTGGGAATATCCAACAGAAAGGAGCAACTTCAAGCAGCCATATTTCAAGCTCTTCTATTCCTATGCTAACGAGGATTTCACTGACATCACAGAGCCTAAACTCCTCTTCGACTTCGGCAAGGCAAGTATTGACGGCGACATTGTGTATGACAAGGTAAACAAGGAATACGTGCTGTTCTTCAAGGACGAAGGACGCTCCGTCATCAACCCTCTCGGACCTAACGGAGGATGGCGCACTCGCCAAGGAGTGATGCGAGCAACAAGCAAGCATATCACTGGTCCTTACATAACGGAGTGGAAACATCTCCAGAAACCAGGGCAGTATCCTGTCGAAGGCTCAAGTGTATTCCCACTTATCAACTCTGACGAATACATCCTCATGTACGATTGCTATGCCAACGGTCATTATCAGTTCTGCAAGGGCGACCTCAAGAACTTCACATACGTAAAAGACACTCCTACAAAAGGCACGTTCACACCACGCCATGGTTCTGTCATCCACATCACAGATGCCGAACGCACACGACTTGAAGCATGGTCACGCCTCTCCATAGCACTTCGCAAGCTCCGCGAAGCAAAGACAGACGGTCTCAATGCTAAGGCACTCACACAGCGCAACGCCATCATCACAATGGCAGAAAAAACACTTGCCACAAAGTCTGATGCCAAGTCTTTCAACAACGCTCTCAAGAAAGTAGAAAAGTGCAAATAGGCGTTAGATTGAACAGAAACCATAGACACCATATATCTAAAGATATAAATATCTCGAGCAAAAAAGCCCCACGTCTTACAATGAGACATGGGACTTTTTTTTGATTCTCCGCCACAGGATAGCAAGCATGTGCATCAGTCGAAACGAGCTGACTCTTCATCCACCATAATGGTAAGGGTACTGTCGTTCTCCTGTACCCCTGCTGCTTGCTTCTGTTTCTGTTGATCGAATGCGAAATACATAAATCCAATACATACACCTATTACCACAAGTCCGAGAAACATCGTTCCGAACATCATAGCACGGTTAAATCTTGTTGCTCTGTTGTTTACTGCCATAACATTTTGTTTTTTAATGAGTAATTAGTAATTAGAAATGAGTAATAGCCATTCGGTAAATAATTCCTAATTCCTCATTACTCATTACTCATTCCTCATTACTAATTACTCATTACTAATTAATGTTTCTACTGCTTTTTCGAGGTCTTCGTCATCTTTGAGAGACTCCTCCACGCATCCTGCCTGATAATAGTAACGTTTAATAATCTCCTGTGCCATAAGTTTCTTGATGTCCTTCTTGTGAATATCAAGGTCCTTGTCGAGGTTATGCTGTAACTTTGCTTCAAGAGCTTCAAACTCTGGCTTTGCATCATCGTAGTAGCCCTCAAACTTTGCCATCTTCTTGAGGTCTTCAAGTCGCTTCTCACTCATGCGGTCATACTTGAAGTCGCTCGCCTTGAGCATAGACTTGAACTCATCAAAGTCGCTCTCTGTTATTGAGAAGTCCTTTACTGCTGGTATGGTTGCGTGATTCTGTACATACTGAGTACCCCAGTCAATGAGTACGTCATCGTTGCTGACGTAGAAGATGAGGTTAGGCAGAGTGTCATGCTTTATCTCGATGTCTGG
>JAGCWG010000550.1 GCA_017961965.1 Bacteroidaceae bacterium
ATCGTAGTTCCAGATGCTCCAGAGAAGGAAGGCTATTCTTTCGATGGATGGACTCCTGCCGTTGCAGAGACAGTACCTGCTAATGACGTTACTTATACTGCATCATTCAAGATTAACCAATATACAGTAACATTCAAGTCAGACGATGAGGTGGTGAAGTCAGAGACACTCGACTATGGTACTACTATCACCGTTCCTGTTGCTCCTACTAAGGAGGGCTACACATTCACTGGATGGGAAGGCTACACGGATGGTGTTACTGTACCTGCTGAGGATGTGACTTACACAGCTACATGGACGATTAACCAGTACACGGTTACATTCATTGTTGATGGCGATATTCTAAAGACAGAGACACTCGACTATGGTTCACCTATCGTTGCTCCAGATGTGCCTGACAAGGTCGGCTACACATTTGATTCGTGGACACCAGCTGTTGCTGAGACTGTTCCTGCTGAGGATGTGACCTACGTAGCCTCATGGAGTACCAATAAATATATCGTAGCCTTTGTCGTAGATGGCGAGACAGTGAAGTCTGAGTCTCTTGAATATGGCACAACAATAGTTCTACCTGATGCTCCAATCAAGGATGGCTACACATTCGCAGGATGGAGTGGCTATATAGATGGTGCTACTGTTCCTACTGAGGATGTGACATACACAGCTTCATGGACAATAAACAAATATACTGTTGCTTTCGTCGTTGACGGTGAAACAATCAAGTCAGAGACTCTTGAATACGGTGCTCCTATCGTTGCTCCTACTGACCTCACAAAGGAGGGTTATGTATTGAGCGCATGGTCACCAGAAGTAGCAGAGACTGTACCAGCTAATGATGTGACTTACACAGCTACTTGGGTTGTTTCAGTAGGTATAGAAACAGTATCTCTCTCTGATGCAAAGGATGGTGAGTACTACACTCTGCAAGGTGTTAAGATTGCTCGTCCTACAAAGGCAGGCATTTATGTACATAATGGCAGAAAGGTTGCTCTGAAATAATGAGCAATTAGAAGTACACAAAATATAACTCATACAGTTATTTTTCTTACTTTATTTGGGTTCCCTGGTGGCGATTTAGTCAGCAGGGAACTTTATTATATGTCAAAATATTATACGGAAGAGTGTAAAAGTTTTTGACAGTAAGCGGTTTGGATAAGATTTATTAAGTGGTATATAGTGGAAACGGTTTATCTTTGCGATAAATATTTCGATTTAACTTTATTTGTGGGGAGATAAAAATGAGTAAAATAGAAGTTAAAGTGGAGTTAAAATGACGAATGTTCATCGCTGAGTGATTGTACGAAATAATCGGCGAATAGTCAATTGTCTCTTTAACTTCTCTTTAACTACAATAATAAAACGGATAGCATTTAGTAAAAAAAGATGAAAGCAATCAGGCTTTACGTTGCATTGGCAACACTTAGTATCTCGGCGTTGAGTTACGCTCAACAGATTTCCCAAAACATTAGGGGTAGGGTTGTGGATGCCCTCACTCATGAACCGATTGAAGCAGCAACGGTGCAATTGACGGATGACCCTTCAAAAGGATGTGTGACGGACAGTACGGGTAGGTTCAGCATTAGCTCCATACCTGTGGGACGTTACTCAGTGGTATGTAAGTTTATAGGTTATGACCCTGTTGAGATAAACGACGTACTTGTTACTTCGGCAAAGGAATCAACCGTGAACATTGAGATGTATGAGAGTGTCAATACCCTCAAGGGTGTGGTGGTGCGCTCGTCCATAGTCAAGGACAAGACGCTTAACAGGTGGGTCACTACTGGTGGCCGTATGTTCAGCGTGGAGGAGGCAAGCAGATATGCTGGTGGCTTTGACGACCCTGCACGTCTTGCAACAGCCTTTGCAGGTGTGGCTTCGGGTGGTTCGACTAATGGTATATCCATTCATGGTAATGCGCCTCACCTCCTTTCGTGGAGGCTTGAGGATGTGGAAGTGCCTAACCCTAACCATTTCTCTGACATATCCGTACTTGGAGGTGGCGTGTTCTCGTCTCTCTCTGCTATGTGCATAGGCAACTCCGACTTCCTTACGAGTGCTTTTCCTGCTGAATATGGAAATGCCGTGTCAGGTGTGTTCGACATGAAGATGCGTAATGGTAATGACGAGCATCACGAGCATACGGTACAGGTGGGAGTGGGCAGTATCGACATTGCTTCCGAGGGTCCTATAAGCAAGAAGAACGGTAGTTCGTACATCATCAACTATCGCTACTCCATGACGGGTCTTGCCAATGACCTAAAGATGATTGACATGCAGGGTGAGGTGATGAATTATCAGGACCTGAATTTCAAGCTTAACCTTCCTACTCGTAAGGCTGGTACGTTCTCCGTATGGGGAACAGGATTGATTGACAAGTTCCATAATGAGACAGCTCCTTGCGACTGGGACTCAAGGGATGATGAGAGATACAGTTACTCCAAACAGCACATGGGAGCTACGGGCTTGGGACATATCTTGCCTATGCCACGTGGACAGTTGCGCACAAGCCTCGGCTTCACGTTTAGCAGGGACGAGTTTGGCAATGAGATGTACGACCTCTATGACGGTTTTGACTTCAACGCAAAGAACGTGGATGTGCTTGAGAATGTTCCTCGTTATCCAAGTTTCATAGGAATACGTACATATCAGAATCTCTCGTTCAGAAGTGTCTATACTCATAGGTTCACTAAGAAATGGATTGCTCAGTTTGGTGCAAGCTACACCCACATGTTCTTTGACGTCAACATGAGGGAGGCATATGTGCCTAAGCAACCTTTGCATTACATCTGTTCTGCCGACGGCAATACGGGTCTGGTGTCCGCCTTCACTACCAACTCGTTCAACATAGGTGGATTCACCACTCTCAACCTTGGTGTGAACGCACAGCACCTCACACTTAATGGTGCTACCGTGGTAGAGCCTCGTGCAGGCGTTACGTTCAAGACATCGCAGGTGACATCGCTTGCCCTTGCCTACGGACTTCACAGTCGTGCGGAGAAAACAGACATATACTTCACACGTGACCTCCCAGACCCTAATGAGACAGGCGACTGGACTACAGTTCCTACAAGCGATAAGCTGGTCAATGACAAGCTCGGCTTCACCAAGAGTCACCATCTTATGCTCACGTTCTCCTACAAGATGTCTGACTACTGGAACTTGAAGATTGAGCCATACTACCAGAAGTTGTTTAACGTGCCAGTGGAGGACGGAAAGCCTTACTCCGTGCTCAATCGTCAGGAGTTCTACCTTGACAAGGCGTTAGTGAACAAGGGTGAGGGACGCAACTATGGAGTGGACATCACGCTTGAGCGTTACCTCAACAATGGATGGTACGGAATGGTGAACGGCTCATTCTTCAGCAGCCGATACAAGGGTGGTGACGGTAAGTGGCGTCATACTCTCTTCGACAGGTCGTACATCGTGAATGTCCTTGGTGGCAAGGAGTGGATGCTCGGACGCAGTCATAACAATATGTTGAGCATAAACGTGAAGGCTACCTTCCAGGGGGGCGACCGCTACTCTCCTGTTGACGTAGCCAAGTCACTTGCCCATCCTAACTATCAGGTGCAATATGATGAGGCTAACTCATTCTCACTCCAGCATGACCCTATGCTCATAATGCACTATACGGTAAGCTACAGGATGAACCGCAAGAGTGTGACTCATGAGTTCAGCATCAAGCACATCAACTGTACAGGCACCAAGAGCTTCTATGGATATGAGTATGATTATCGTCACGACAAGTTTAACGAGCAATCATTCACACTCTCATTACCTCTGATTGCTTACAAGCTTGAGTTTTAGGCTTCACTCACCTATTAAGTAAACAATAGGGGTACCTTAGGTTCTCCTTAGGTGTGTCAGGATTTTTACTACAATGATGTTTTTGTTATCCCAAGCTTTGTAATAACTATCCCAGGTTTTGAAATAATTATTTCAAAGCCTGGGATAATGTTTTCTTACGTGCATAAGTTACATTTTGTTGTAGTTTAACGATTTCAGTTGACTACTTATCCTCTTATTCTTAATACAGGTTGATTTAGTTTTAACTCCTTTAACTTCTTAACTTCACATATCAAAAAATAAAGTCAAGTTGTTAAATTAACAACCATAATTCAATCATCTCAGCCATCATTATTTTTTCGTTCTCATTTCGTTTCCCATTTGCCGCCTCTCCGTCGTAACTCCGATGATTCTCCGTTGATCCTTCGTTCTGACTCCGTATCAACCTCATCGGATGTCCATCATATCTCCATCGACTGTCCACCGAATCGATGGACATTCGATGGAGATGCGATGGAGATGCGGTGGACATTCTTCGGACTTACATAGGAGGATCAACGGAGTCACGACGGAGCATCATCGGAGGAAGAACGAAGAAACAAAACTTACGTTTCGTAGTATTTGTTTCTATTTTTTGCATGTTGACACAATGAGGTTTCTGTGTCTTGAATAGTCATAACGCGAAAAGAATATGTTAAAAATTTAAATTTGTAACAGTTAATATTGTATGAATTGTTAAAATCAAAACGGCAAAAATGACCTTAAAAACAATCACTCTATGTTTTGGGCAGTTGCGTAAAAACTTTATTGAATTGTTTGGATATTAAAAATATGTTGTATATTTGCATGCGTAAAGATTATTAACAAATTAAAATCAATAATAAAGAAACAGAAATAATTGTTTAACTTGACATAGGATATAGGAAAGTGTTTGCTTTTACTTGATGCAATTCCGAAATCGCCAAAATGAAGATTGCTCATCAACAATAAAAGTGGATGCTCTCACCGTACGGTGTGGGCTTCATGGTTGTATGAGTATAGGTGTTTGGCGATACCTGGAATTGGCAATCAAGAAAGTTTCACACCTTTCTTTTTGCTGTGTCGCAAAAA
>JAGCWG010000551.1 GCA_017961965.1 Bacteroidaceae bacterium
AATAATCGCTATGATCACCGAAGATAAAGTTACAGAAATTTTCTGTCTTGCCGATGACTTTTGCAAGGTATTTGACTATCAAATGGCAAAATATACGTTCAAAGCAACGAAAAAACGTCAATATCACCGTAATGGAAGAATATCAAAAGCCGAAATTATGGTAATAATGATTCTTTTCCACAGTTCAGGCTATCGCTGTCTTAAACATTTCTACCTTGAGAAAGTATGCAAACAGATGCGACACCTGTTCCCAGAAGTTGTGTCATACAACAGGTTCGTTGAGCTGGAACGTGAGGTAGCACTTCCTCTGGCAATCTTCATCAAGAAAGTTCTGCTTGGTAAATGCACAGGCATTAGTTTTGTTGATAGTACACCTTTGCGTGTATGCAGGAACCAGCGCATTCTAATAAACAAGACCTTTAAGGGAATTGCAGAAAGAGGAAAATGCTCTATGGGGTGGTTCTTTGGTTTCAAGTTACATCTTATATGCAATGAAAAAGGCGAGCTCCTAAATTTTATGATTACACCAGGTGATGTGGATGACAGAAAACCTCTTGAATACAAAGCATTTGTGGATTTTATCTACGGAAAGCTTGTCGGAGATAAAGGATACATCAGCAAGAATCTGTTTGAAAGACTTTTTGTAGATGGCATTCAACTTATAACGAAACTAAAAAGCAACATGAAGGGGGCAATGATGTCCGTTTCGGACAAACTTCTGCTCAGAAAAAGAGCTGTTATTGAGACCGTCAATGATGAACTCAAGAATATTGCCCAGATAGAGCATTCAAGGCACAGGAGCTTTGACAACTTCGTGGTCAATTTACTTGGTGGCTTGGCTGCCTATTGTTTCTTTCCGAAGAAACCTACGATAAGAGTACAGACTATGGATTGTACAAATGACAGGCAACTATCATTGTTCTAAAAAAGTTTTCATCGAACTCACGTTAATTACAGTGAAGTACGTGGACGAGATTATACCTGACGCAGAAGTCATCCAGACGGAAGATGCCGTGGTATTCGTAGATGAGACATCCACTTCTGAGTTTGAGGGCATTATTGACAATGACAAGATATGCGAACTTTTCGGCATCGAGAGCATAGAGTCCGTCTTTGACGAGCTTTCCGTTGTCTTTGTCAAATCACCTACACAGACCTATACAGAGAGCATCGGTGGTTCTGCAGCCTACAGTGCCAACGGTTATGCAGATGCAGCTGCCGAAGACAGCGGAGCATTCTTTGTTGGTATCGACCGTGTAGGCGACCGCCTTGCCATCGTTGCCGATTACGTGAATGCAGACGACAAGCAGATGGATGCTGTCGTAAACATCGGTATTGAGTATGCTGGCAAGCGCATCATGTTCAAGGTTACGTTCACGACTACCGACCCAGCCACAGGCATTGCAGTAGTTGGTACTGATGTGCAGGCATCATCTTCTGTTTATTCACTCTCTGGTGCATTGATTCCTTCTGCTGTCAAGGGCGTGAATATCGTTCGTGGCAAGAAGGTTCTTGTGAAGTGATATGCCTGACGGTGAAACCGTCGTCTCTCAATAACCGTGGGTTCGCAGAACCTACGGATACAAGAAAGGTCAGCTTTGCGTTGTGCAAAGCTGACCATTTTTATTATTGGGCGAAAGAGAGATTATCTTACGTTAACCTTCTTGCCGTTGATGATGTACAAGCCTGGCTTGAGAGCCTTGATGTCATTGCCAACATACTGACCGTTGATTGTGTAAATCTTGTTGTCAGCAGACTCGTCTGTTGTCACGTCGTCGATAGCAGTTGCTTCCTGTGGAAGGTCACCAACAAATGATGAGACGCTGTAGCCATTGATGTTTGACAAGCTTGTCTGGAATGCCACCTCATAGAGGTAAGACTTAGAAACGCTAACAACAACCTTGTAAATCTTGTTTGCATCAAGTCCTGTGACAGGAATTGCAACAGCACCATTTGTTGTGCTTGAGTTAGATGCAGCAACTGTAGAAGATGCTGTGAGAGAACCATTAGCGTTCTTAGTGCACTGGTAAACCTTTATGCTTATTGAACCAGTAGAGCTGCTGAACCAGCTTGATGTGCTACGTCCGTAGCCGTAAAGTTTTACTGCTGTACAGTTAGTAACATAGAATGTCTCTGTTGCTGCTGTTGAACCGTAAGAACTTGATGTGATGGCACGTGCGTTAGAGCTTGAGTTGAAGAATGATGAGTAGCCTCCAAATACGTCAGCCTTGCTCCATGTTGTACGAACTGTAGAGATGTTGCTTGCAGAAATCCATCCCTGATAGTCTGATGAATAGTATGCACCATAAGCAGGAACAGAAATCCATGCGTTGCTGCCATCGCTGACAATTGAATAGAAATTGTTTACTCCATATACACCAGCGTTGTTGATTGTGTTGTACTTGCGGAGGTCAAGGTAATTGTCTGATGCTGTACCACCAGTATTTGTTTCTGGCTGAGTGGCAGTAGCTGTGAGGTTCACGTTTACAGAAGCAGTTCCGCTTGTGATTGTCACCTTACCTGTGTAAGTACCAGATGTCTGTGGTGTGAATGTAACTGTTACTGTCTTGCCCTGAGCAAGAGCAGATGCAGATATTGTTGCAGGAGTTACTGAGAATACACCATTAGAGTTTGTGAGAGAAACTGTAGCTGTGTTAGTTATATTTGTTCCTGTAACTGTGAAAGTAGCAGATACTGGCGTGCCAGTTGTAGTAGCAAGTGAAACTGAAGTCTTTGACACTGTGAGTGACGGATTCTGTGATGGCTGTGGGTCAGGAGTTGTTGAACCACCTGAAGTACCAAGAATTGCCTGAATACCTCCAAGAGCGTTGATCTTACCGTTACCGAAGTGTGAAGCATTTGCACCGCGAGTAGTATATGTATCGTTGATAGCAGTATTCTTCATTATGTTCTTGACTGCAGTTGTTGTGAGTGACTGGTTAGTCTCCTTTGCAGCCTGAAGCCAAAGTGCTACGACACCTGCAGCAACTGGTGTTGCCATAGATGTTCCCTCCATGCTTCCGTAAGGATTAGTAGTGTTAGAGTTAACACGGTACATCTCGTAGTTAGCATACGTATTGTCAATGTAGCCACCAGTCTTGTGGTAGTGGTTTACACCTGCAACAACAGTTGCACCTGGTGCTGTAATCCATGGGATAAGCTGTCCTGTGGCACCTTGTCCTGCTTCCTGGTAACTTGAGAAGTAAGCAATGTCGCCAACAGTATATTTATGTGCAAGGCTATGAGTAGTACCATTGTAGTCCTTTACGCTGTTCTTTGAAACGTATGCACCTACAGCAATGACGCTTGGCATTGTTGCCTCGTCGCTGATAGATGAGTTGTCTGAACCTGCTGCCCAGCTGTAGCCACTTGTTGAAGGAGTGCTGCTGAAGTAGCTGCTTGTTCCTGCCCATGTGTCGATAGTTGTGCTACCGCTTGTTGGATAGATCTGGATTGCAAGTGTGTACTTACTGTTGTAGAATGCACTACCGTTCTTAGTTGTCTGAGTTGTGCCCTTTGAAGTGAGACCAGATGTCTGAAGAAGGATCTGACTCTTTGAAGAGTTGATGTAGTCAAAGTAAACAGTGAGTGTTCCATCGTAGTAGCTTGAAAGTCCGCTTACTGTCTTGTAGCTTGAGTTTCCTCTTGTGACTGTTACAGATGTCTTTACAGCACCTGTGCTTGAGTCAAGGACAAAAATCTTGCAGGCAAGGCTTCCGCTGATTGTTGAACGTGACCATGCGTTAGCAATGATACCGCTGTAGTAGTAACCATCATCGGTATTGCTGTATGCGTGGCTACGAAGCACTGTTCCGAATGGGTTTGAGCTTGAAGAAGTGCCAGAAGCATGGAAACCGCCATTGCCTGATGCTCTACCAGCATCGTTTGATGCAGCAAAGAGACATATGTGGTTAGGGTGGTTGTCACCAAAGTACTGTGATGTGATGCTTGCAAAGTCACCTGTACCATCGTGAGGACCATACTGTGAACCCCAGCTGTTGCTTACTACAACTGGCTTGCCCTGTGAATCTGCATAGTTACAGATCTTTTGGAAAGCATTTGCCATGTATGTGCTTGAAAGACCCTTTACACCTGCAAGGTAGAGGTCAGCACCAGGAGCAATACCTCCGTAAGTAGCACTTGCGTGATTGTCTGTTACAGTTACGTTGCTACCGTTGATGATAACGCTTGAACCACCTGCTGTAGATGAAGTGTGAGTACCGTGGTCCTCACCAGAGTCGTCTGTTGTAGGAGCTGAGCTTGTTATGCTTGTGTATTCCTTTGCAGATGAACCGTTATAAACGTATGCACGCTTGATACGTGAGTTTCCGTTCTTGTCCTTGAACGCAATGTGCTGGAAGTCGATACCAGTATCAATTACACCAAGTACGACACCTGTACCATCATACACCTTTGGAAGTCCTGCCGCAATAGCATCTGCAGAATGTGTGAGTACTGCACCTGTGTTTGTGGCTGTACGTGCAGCGTTTGTTGTAGGGCGCATAAGTGGTGATACGTTGATGCGCTGTACATTTGAAAGGTTTGCTACTGACTCAAGTGAGTCAACAGGGATGTTAGCTGTGAGAAGTCCGTCGTTGAACTTACACTGAACCTGTACTCCCTTAGCTTCGAGTTCGCTGATTTCAGCCTCGTTTTTAACGCGGATGAATGTAGAGATGTACTTGACGCCATTCTGAACCTCTGGCTCAGCATAGATACGTCCGTCATTCCACTCTAACTGAGCGCGGTATGACTCATCAAGCTTGAGTCCGAGTTCTTTCTCCTTTGCTGGAGCCTTACGACGAACAACTTCTTTTCCGTCCCTTTCATTCAGGAACATCTGTGTTGTAACAGATAACTTGTTGTTGATGTCGCTTTGTGCAAACAAGAATGCACCTGATGACATCATCAATCCAAAAAGTAGAGATTTTTTCACCATAGTTGTTTCCCTTTGGGTTGTCTAATAATGTGGTTTATTAAATTAGTTAATTGCCATTCATGCAGCAAGCCACACGAATGAACTGTTATTCTTAGTTAAATTGAATATGAATACTGAGGATTAATTATTATAGGAATTTATACCGCATGATATATTCAACACATCCTTTTTATTGATCAAGTGCATGCGAAAATAAAGTGTCTTATTTTATTTGTGTGTACTTAAATAAATGCATGTTGCCATGTTGCTGTGATAGCCAGTCAATGTCGGTGTTCTATTCCTTTTATTAGTGTCCTTTTGTAATAATTCGTGGCAAAATTATACCAAATATTTGAATTGACAAATATTTTTATCACTTTTTTATGCAAAAAAGTTATTATTCATTGCGAAATACCACAAATATGTGATTATTTATTTCACTTTGTTGAGGCATCTGTTGTCGGACTAACCAATGATAGTTTTTTATCTGTAAGTAGTACTATTCATGACGCAACTGCAGTCATTTGTGTTGGATGTGCATTTCAACAAAACAAATAAAGCAGACAAACGAAACATTGCGCTTGCCTGCTTTATTTATACCGTATGCATTGTTTACGGACATGTATCAGAACTTTATGCCCATTGTTAGAGACACATGTGGCTTAGTTAGATATGAATTAGGTTCTTTTTCATCTTGTAAGAAAAATCCAGAGTTCAGGTCTAAGTTAAAGACGACAGTAGAGTTTACGGATGTCGGTATTTCCATACCACTTATCAAAAAAATCAATCACCTCTGTTACCTGTCATGATGGCGGTTGCTTTAGGGAACAGCTTGCGGCACACGATAAACAGACCGATTATTACAGATAGTGCAATGACAGGTGGAACGATATAGCATACAAACTCACTAACCCAGTTGTCTGTAGGCATTATCTTGATAGTTATTCCATTGATTAGTGACAATGGTGTATCGTATCTCGGTATGGTAACATAGTGGAAGGCATATATGAAGAAACAGCTTGAAATGAGCGTGGCATTCACTTTCATATTGTATTTACGAACGCATACTGAGGCAAAATACCATAATGTGAATACTCCTGAACTAACGTAGAATGGGTAGAAGTACTGACCTGTTACTGTGTTGTCACCGTTATATACTGTAGTGACAAACATAAGAATAACACTTGTCGGAACAAAAAAGTATTTGTATCTGTCAGCAAATGAAATGATACTCCTTTTGTTTATTGCAAAGTATGCACCAAGCGAGAAGAAGAATACTGCCAAGATACTTAGTCCTTGAACATTTGTCCATACCCTTGACGCATAAGCGAGGAACAATATCCATATAGCAATTTTCTGTCCCCGGCTTATCACAAGATAGATGACAGGAGTGAGTAAAGTGACTACAATCAAGTCACGCAAGAACCAGAGAGGTCCGTCAATAGGGGCAGAGTTGACTACCTCATATCCAAGCCAATCAACACCTTCCGTCCATTCCTTATACACATAGAAGAAACGCCAGCACTCATCCTTGGCATAGGTGACAACATCAGACATGGTCGTTCCGCACACATAAGCACTTATGACCATATATGTTATCATGATTACAAATGGGATGATGTTCCATAGCATATAAGTATCAAACAGTGTTGATACACGTTTACGATTCTTGTTCTTGTAAACATCCCATGACCATTCAGTCACGTTAACGAAAAACAAATATCCCGAAATCATATAGAATGTAGGTACAGCCAGATGGGTAATAACGTGTGAACCCATAATGGCAAAGGCGTTGTATAACCCATGACCCGAAAGAAGCTTAAAATCAGCATCAACTAAACTTACCACATTCGGTGTCATGTGAATAACCAGAACCATTACGGCTAATGGAAATCGGAGAAACTCTATGGTTGAAGATTGCAACTGTTTGGCATCCATATCTTGGTTTTGTGAATTTGAACCCATACGATAGTGTGAAAAAACAGGCACAAAGTTACTTTTTTTGCTTAATAATTTCAAGGAATGAGTGTTTTATCATTTGACATTATTGAAATTTGCGCCAAAAAGAAAAAAAGACTAACTTTGTGGCATAAATCAAAACAACTTAACCATCTATTAAATGAAACAAATCATTACAACACTTTTACTTGGTGTCAGCACGCTGATGAACGCACAAACGTACAATTTCAGCTTTGATGGCAGAGATAAGACAGCGACAAAGGTTAATGCCGAGGATGTATTTAATAAGGATAAAGGCTACGGCTACGACTTTCAAGAGGTCATAGCAAGTGCCAAGGCATCACAGACAGAGACATTTAAGTTGTCTGAAGGTATATTCTATTTCTCTGTTAATGTATCTGATGGTAACTACAAGGTGACTGTGACACTCGGTTCAAAGAAGAAGAAAGCCAATACTACCGTGAGAGCAGAGTCTCGTCGCCTCTTTGTGCAGAATGTAGATACAAAGAAGGGCGAGTTCAAGGAATATTCATTTATCGTAAACAAGCGAAACACGACTATAAACCTGACTGATGGAAAGACAGACCGTGTACGCATCAAGGCTCGTGAACAGAGCAAGCTCAACTGGGATGATAAACTCACGATTGAGATTAACGGTGATGCTCCTGCTTGTTCAAGTATAAAGATTGAGCCTGCTAACGATGTGCCTACTCTCTGGCTCTGTGGCAACTCTACTGTTGTTGACCAGGACTATGAACCTTGGGCAAGTTGGGGCCAGATGATAACACGCTGGTTTGATGATAAGATAGCCGTTGGCAACTATGCCGAGAGTGGTGAGACTGCCACAAGCTTTATCGGAGCTGGACGACTGAAAAAGATTGTGTCACTCATGAAGAAGGGCGATTATATCTTTATGGAGTTTGGACATAACGACCAGAAGGAGAAGCGTCCGGGAAGTGGTGCATTCTACAACTACGCATACGCACTCAAGCAGTTTGTGGATGAGGCTCGTGCAAAGGGTGTGACACCAATCTTCGTTACTCCTACTCAGCGACGTATGTTTGATGATAATGGCAAGATACGTGAGACTCACGCCAACTATCCAGAGGCTATGCGTTGGGTGGCTAAGGACCTCGGTGTACAGGTCATTGAACTCCATGAGATGACTCGCACGTTCTTCGAGACTCTCGGCGTGGAGGACAGCAAACGCTCACTCGTTCATTATCCAGCAGGCACATATCCTAACCAGAAGACAAAGTTTGAGGATAATACTCACTTCAACCCATACGGAGCATACGAGATTGCCAAGATGGTCATCGAGGGCATGAAGGCTCTTAACCTTCCTGTAGTGGAGCATATCAAGGGCGAATACGTGCCTTTCAATCCTGCCAAGCCTGATGACTGGAAGACGTTCCACTGGAATGACGGTCCTTTCATCGACATTGTTAAGCCGGATGGGAATTAGCCCCCCGACCCCCGAAGGGGGCGGCCTTACGGACGAGGGCAGGGGCAATTGAGAATTGATAATTGACAGTTGATAATTAACCATAAACGATAAACATATCCCCGACATGGCATTAGTCACCTCCCCTTTGGGGGAGGATGGGAGGGGGCTTTTCTTTTATTATGAAAAAGAATCTGTTTTTATTCATCATCTTACTCATTCTTCCTCTTGCCATGATGGCGGAGGATAGAAAGGTGGACAATGGCTACACAATCAAGGCGTGGAAGCATGAGGCATATATCCAGAAGGATAACGTGTGGCGAGTGAAG
>JAGCWG010000552.1 GCA_017961965.1 Bacteroidaceae bacterium
AATAGTTATGGTGATTCATGGTTAAGGGTATTAAATTACGTTAGAATCGGAATCCTACCAAACAAAAGAGGCATGGCTATGAAAAAAGCAGGATGTATTATAAGTCTGTTATTGTTATCAGCAAAAGCGTTTTCAGGCGTTCCGGACACAGTAAATATAGAGAATCCAAACGTACATTCATACATTACGGAGAATGTATATGAGAATACAAAACAGGCAACGGTAATCAAAAATTATCTGAATGGTTTGGATGAGAAACGTCTTGACCAGCCAAATCTTGTGCGTGTAACACTACCAAGTCCTGCATCTTCCAAAGGAAAATTCTACTACTCCACTTCTAAAGACTTTTCCAACGCTGTTGTTGTTGACATAAAGAAAGGTGATACAGAGTGCATCATCATGAATCCTGTTCCACAGACAACTGTATATAGTAAAGCTGTCATTGGTAGCAAAAATGTCGTGTCGGGTAAGACATTCATTGATGGTCAAGTCAGGATGATTTATTTGCCAAGTGTACTGAATGTACGCGATATGGGTGGATGGGAAGCGCAATCTGGTAAGAGGATAAAATACGGACTATTATTCAGAGGCGGAGAACTGGATTTTCAGGAAAAACACACTGCCACACCTGAAGATATTGTTGAAATGAGAAGAATAGGTATATTGGCTGACCTTGACCTTCGCGACTATGATGAAAGTTACCAGACATCATCAGCTTTAGGTAGCGACATACCTTATATCTTCAATGGCCATACCATTTTTGACTATAAGGCTATGAAGGAAGATGCAGCAAAATGGAAATCAGACTTTGAGTTTATTGTAGATAATCTCCGCAATGGAAGGGGCGTTTATTTACATTGCATCATGGGTGCAGACAGAACCGGTCTTATATGTTTTATGATTGGCGGTTTGCTTGGAATGCCTATTGACCAACTCCTAAAGGACTACGAATTGACGAGAATGACAGCCTCAAGCTATTATCGTGATTTATCAAGGCTCAACCTTCACTTGCAATACATAAATCAAAAGCAAGGAAGTACTCTCATTGATCGTTTCTACAATTACTTCCGCTATGATTTGCAAGTCAAGGATAAATATATTCGTGACTTCAGAAAGATTATGCTCGATGGTTACGAGGCATACGTTGCTACTACGGACATCTACGACGTCGAAGCAGATGACGAAGTTATTGGTGATGATGTAATATATGACCTTTCCGGACGTGCTATAGAGAAGCCATCCACTGGTTTCTACATCCAGAATGGTAAAAAATATATAGCAAAGTAATCCTATTTCATAACTAATATGCTAAAAAAAATAAGACGAACCCTGGCAATAGTGTTCTTCACATTAATAACACTATTGTTTCTCGATTTCACGGGTATGTTCCATACATATCTCGGATGGATGGCAAAGATTCAGTTCCTACCTGCGGTACTGGCTCTCAATGTGGTCGTGGTCGTTGCCCTCGTGGCACTCACTCTCATCTTCGGCAGAATATACTGCTCCATCATCTGTCCGCTCGGAGTCATGCAGGACGTGATTGCCAAGGTATTTTGCCACAGAAAGAATCCATACACGTATTCTCCAGCTAAGAACATACTGCGCTACACGGTGTTGGCTATCTTCATCGTTGCCATGGTTGCTGGCATCGGCTCTATAGCGGCTCTCGTGGCTCCTTACAGCAGCTACGGACGTATTGCACAGAATCTGTTGCAACCTATATATATAGGTGCAAACAATCTGCTTGCCATGGCAGCAGAACACTATGAGAGTTATGCCTTCTATGAGCGTGACATTTGGATTCGCTCCATGCCTACGTTCATCATAGCCATCGTAAGTTTCGTGACTATCAGTGTGCTTGCATGGAGGAACGGACGCACATACTGCAACACAATATGTCCTGTTGGTACTATTCTTGGACAACTTGCACGCTTCTCCTTGTTCAAGGTGAAGATTGACGCAGACAAGTGTAAGAACTGCCGTAAGTGCGAGCGTAACTGCAAGGCTTCGTGCATCGACATCAAGAACCATACGGTGGATTACAGCCGTTGCGTAACCTGTGGCAACTGCCTTTCCGAGTGTAAGTTTGATGCACTTCACTATGTCGTTGCACCCGGACTTGTCAAGACAAAGACAGAAGCAAAAGATGCAAAGAACATAGAGGGACGACGTGAGTTTCTCGTAGGTACAGGTCTTGCACTTGCTACAGCAACCCTTGCACAGGAGAAGAAGAAAGTGGATGGCGGACTTGCCGTCATCGAGGATAAGGTACCACCTAAGAGACTCACTCCAATAACTCCTCCTGGTTCGATTTCTGCCAAGAACATGGCGCAACGTTGTACGGCTTGTCAGTTATGCGTGAGCGAATGTCCTAATGATGTACTTCGTCCAAGCACAGACCTTAAGACATTGATGCAACCAGTCATGAGTTACGAACGTGGATACTGCCGTCCGGAGTGCAACCGCTGTTCGAGCGTGTGTCCTGCAGGTGCAATAAAGCCAATAAGTCTTGACGTCAAGACATCCACACAGATTGGTCATGCAGTATGGGTGCGCAAGAACTGTATTGCCGTGACTGGCGAGGTAGAATGTGGCAACTGTGAGCGCCATTGTCCTACGGGAGCCATCCAGATGGTTTACCTTGACGACAACGAGGACAACCCACTTGTTCCTGCTGTCAACGAGGAGCGTTGTATTGGCTGTGGTGCTTGCGAGAACCTATGTCCTGCACGTCCTTTCTCTGCAATATACGTGGAAGGACACGAGGTACACAAAGAAAACTAAAAACAGACCCACCCCAGCCCTCCCTACAGGGAGGGAGCGGACCCTCTCCCCTGCCCTCCCCCTTTCAAGGGGAGGGAGATGTTACTCTGAACGCGGAGAGTGGTCGTTATTGGAGCGTCAGATTCAAGCAAACAATTCCACTCCGCACTCTGTACAGATAACTTAAGAACTCAAAAACTTAAGAACTTAAAAACTTAAGAACTTAAGAACTCAAAAACTTAAAAACTCAAAAACTCACGTTCTCACAATAAATGAACAGACGAAATTTCTTCAAGATACTCGGTGGAGCAACAGTCGCTTCATCAGCCGTGCTTACCGCTTGTAAAGGTAAGAACGCACAACAGACGACAGCAGACATGCAAGAGCCGCCTAAGGACAAGATGACCATGCGCAAGAACCCGGGCAACGGAGACATGGTGTCAATCCTCGGCTACGGCATGATGCGTCTGCCAGTCCTGCCAAAAAAGGTGGACACTGATCCAGATGTCATCGACCAAGAGATG
>JAGCWG010000553.1 GCA_017961965.1 Bacteroidaceae bacterium
ACCTGTTGTAATCAAGAAGCTCTGCATGTTATCGTTTATTGCACTTGTCCTGTTCTTGTCTCCAAGCAGTACATTTGCCTTTCCCTGAATTATAAATGGAGTATGAGTTGTTCTCTCAATTTCTCCAAGTGTTGCCTGCACATAGAAATAGCGGTACTTCTCCATGTAGTAATCTACAAAGCATGGTTTGTCTTGTGACTCAGTCTTGAGACCTTCTATTGTTCGTGCCATCTCGTCCTTCATGGCTGTCATTATACAGTCATCCTTGCCATTGGTATGGTTTGTGTTACGCAGTTCTGGCTTTGGAAGTACACGTGGAAGAGGGCGTGTGATTGAATTGCGTTGAGTCTCAATCTTTGATACTAAAACAGAAGGTGCAATGGCGGTAACAGGAATCCATCCTGATTCTGCGCCACAGCTTCCGAAGAACACCTTTGGTGTTTCGCCTCCTGCTGTCACATTGGAGAACACAGATAGTGGTGTACCGATAAGTGTTACTCCACGTACAAGTTCATCAGGTCTGCCATCTACATATATACGATAGACTTCCACTGGATCAACATTGAAGGAGTTGATTGTGTTGCCTTCGCCCGTGAATGTGAGTCCGCTTGTAGCAGAACGGAAATAGTAGCCGTATTCCTTGCCTTGTTTCTTTGCTTCGTCCTTGAGCATCTGTCGCAACTGGGCATCGGTATAAGGCTTTGAAGTCTCTATGATAAGGTTGGACTGACGTGATACTGGGTCAGTACCACCAGAAGCACGAGCATGACCGTTGCTTGATGGGAATCCTTCGATAGGAAGACGTCCCATGAGGAACTCTGTGAGTTTACCATTCTTTACATTCGTCACACGACGTGCCTTTGTTCCTTCGTCATCGTATAGATAATATCCATTTAACCCATCGTTGCCGTAGTATTTAAGTGTAGGGTCACTATATACGTTGAAGTCAGCAGGAAGTACTGATTGTCCTACCATCTTCTTGAATGTCTGTCCACCAGTCTTCATACGGTGACTCTCAAGTCGATGACCGAATATCTCATGGAATAACACACCGCTTGCATCGCCCGAAAGGATTGCCGGACCTGTATAAGGATCAGCAACAGGCGCAGCACGCAACTTGAAAATGCGTTCCACGATGTCTCTGGCAGCAGCCACGAGTGAATCTGTTGATGGCAACTGTGACTCATCAAAGGCGAAGTAAGACTTTTGCATAGGGCACTCATAACCGTCATCGGCAATGGCACTCGCCATAATAGATAATTGTATCACGCGTCGGTTCTGTACTACCACAGAACCCTCGGAGTTGACAATATACTTACGCTCGTATCCTGAGTTGATGACAGCACTTCCGTTTTCCAGTTCTGGATATTCTGCAAAAACGCTTGTCACCTTATCGAGGCGTACTCGCCATGCTGCTGTGTCGAGTGATGTTTCGGCAGGAGTAAGAGGTTTTTCATAATATTGTTCCACGGGTGCCTTGCTAAAGCATGGCGCCTTGTCCTCATTATCCACGTTTGTCTGCATCTTAGAGAGCGCTTCATGGTAGTTGCGCACGGCGATACGGTATCTTGATATTGTTTCTCTCCAGATGGCAAGTCGGTAAGGCATGAGGTTACCTTGGGTAACAGGTACGGAATGTGCACCTTCGTCACGTCGTTGGCTCTGTGTTCCTTGATTCTTGTACTTGAAGTTGTC
>JAGCWG010000554.1 GCA_017961965.1 Bacteroidaceae bacterium
AGTAGTTAAGAAGTTATCGCGGCTTTTTGCCGCTCAGAAGTTAAGCCAATACATTTTCTGATGTATGTACTTAGTCAAACTAACGGCTTAACTTCTTAACTTCTTTATCTTCTTAACTTCTTTAACTTCTTAACTTCTTAACTTCTTTAACTTCCATATCTTCTTTATCTCACAATATATTTCTTTCCGTTCAGGATGTACATGCCCTTTGGCAGGTTGCCCTGTTGTAGAGATGCTGCATCGCCTACGCGATGACCCTGAAGGTTGTATACGACACCTTCGTTGGCAGCCTTGCGAGTCTCAGCGTTCAACTCCTGAATGCCAGTTGCCTGCATGTTGTCGAAGTCGGTTTCTGCGAAGTCACTGAACACCAGTGAGAACTTGGCTCCAGAAGGTACAACGTTAGAACCTGGTACCCTGCTTGGTACATTACTATTTGGCAAGTGCAAGTATGCCTTGTTGTTCTTAACCATACCGTCCTTGGCTGTACGCTGGAAGTTGTCGCCCTTCAAACCAAAGTTTGTGAAGTCACCATCATATACCGTGATGTTGGTCTCCACCGGGGTACCTATGATGTAGCTGGACTCTTTCAGGTATCTTGGTAATGGATTACCCTTGGTAGAGCTGTATACCTGTATGCTGCGGATGTATGTGAATGCATTGCCTGTAGCGCGAACAAGCGTAATGCTACCATCTGCATTGATGTCATCAGCTGTAAGTAAGGTGCATGATGTGATCTCCTTCTGAGGGTTGTAGTAGAGTGGAATCTGATTTCCGGAAGCATTCTTCAAACATATAACTCCTGTTTCTACTGTGTTGTAGCCTGTGATAAATATTTTGTCGCCAGCTGCGAAGCTACCAGATGTTCGTTGAATTGTAATGCTACATTCGCTTTCATTACCTCCAAACTTCTGGTAGACCTTTCCGTTGTCTCTTGTCACAAAGAATGCTGAGGTTTTGTCCTTATTCCATCCTCCGATTTTATTGTATGAAATGGTTCCTCCAGTTGCTGGAATATTGCTTGCAGAAGCACTTCCTGAGGTGACCAACTCCTCATCAGGGAATGTGTAGGAGAAGCTGTAGGCACCAGCACCATCTTGCTGGTTGATACCTCTCAGGTTATAGGTGTTCGCGAAGTCTTCAACTGATATCTGGTAAGTTGCTTCTGTGGTGACAGGGTCTGCCTTGATGAGAACTCCATTGTAGTCGCCATAGTCTTCTCCTGTACGTGCAGGGACAAATCGTGCTGCCGCACTGGTGTTGTCGGTGCATGCAAGGTTGGTCTGGCTCAGGGTGAGGATGTCGTTTGGCGTCTCGGTGCTTGTGCCGTTTGGTATGCTATATGCCTTTATGTTGCTTGGCAGCTCTACGGCAAAGTCGCGACACATGGTTGCCAGTCCGCTTGCATTGAGTGTTACAGGGATGTTGTTCTCAATTCTTGAAGCAGGGTAGTTGGCATCGTTTCTGTAATCTGTTGTGATAGTCTTTGCCACACCATTATATGTCTTGTCTGGCTTTACATATATAGTGGTGGGATTGTTGACTGCAAAAACATTTGCATTCTTTAGTGTTGGAGGTGTCTCTGGCATCATGAATACCTGTGAGATACCTGTACAGCCCTTGAAGACATCCTGATAGATGTTCGCAACCAATGGCGGTACCGTGAGGTATTCAAGACTTGTAGCATTCTCGAAAGTGTTTCTTGAAATGTAAGTCAGCTTGGAAGGTAGAACCACGTGCTTCAGGTTATAGTTGTCGTTGAAGGCATACGCGTCGATGAATTCTACATCGCGTGGAACCATACAGCCTGGGAAGTCGTTGGTGCAGTGATAGCGAAGAAGGCGCTTTCCGTCCTTGCTGAACAGGATGTTCGCATTCTCGGTGTTGACAACCTTGAAATAATTGTTGCCGTTTTCAATACTAAGAATGAGATTGTCGCAGTAGTCGAAGGAGCCCATCGCCTCGCCAGCATTGATTTCACTGCCGGTATAAGAATATGTTCCCGAGCCAGTCTCCACTCCCGAACCAACAGGGTTGATGGGGATGTCTTGGTACTTCATGTTGATGTACTGTACAGATGATGGGATGGTAAAGGATGGGAGATCTTGGCAGAATGCGAAAGCATACTCGCGAATCTCAACAAGGTCGGATGCGTTCGCAAAGTTGATGCTTGTGAGTTTAGAACCATAGAAACAGCTACGTCCGAGCACCTTTGTGCCTGCAGGGATGGTATAGGATGTTCCCTTGCCTGCAGGGTAGGCTACGAGAGTTCTTAGATATTCTGCTCCGAATGGGAAGAAGTTCTTGCAGTTGGCTGGTGTGTCAGCAGCTGCACTTGTTCCCGTTCTTCTGGTGTCAAACTGGAATAACACACCGTCGACCGTTTCGAAATATGGACTTGCGGCAACACCCGGGTATGAACCGTTAGGAACGGCATTGATCGTTGTAAGATTGGTACAGCCGGCAAATGCCTCATTTCTGATAAGGCCTACCTGAGGATTCAGGTCGATGGCGGTGAGAGTCTCGTTGTTACGGAAGGCAGATGCCTGAATGTTGGTTACGTTCTCTGGAACCTTGTATGTGGTATATGTGGTTTTCTTGCATGGATATGCGATAAGGTGTATTTCCGTACCACCACCAAAGGTGGAAAATAAAACTCCATCTTCAACAGAAAGGACACCTCCTGTGGGGTTAGACACCTTGTATTCTTGTACAGCCTTGAGGTTGTAGAACTGGGTTCCGGAAATGTCAGTTTCCTTATCCCAAGGACCATCGAAGGTTACAGTTGTGGCAACATCACTTACGACAACACCATTTGATATCTTGTTGGTGGTGTATTCGGTGCTGTTGTAGACAGGCTTCTTCTTTATAATGAGTGAAGTTGCTGTTGGTTCTGTACCAACAATGTCAACAGTGGTTGCATCTTTTACCTTGTAAATGATACCATCTTGGGTAAATGTCTGCGCCATTGCAGTAAATGGCATGATTAAGCTAACTAATAAGCTTGTAATGAAGATCTTTAATTTCATAATTGAAAGTGTTAGTTGTTATTCTCTGCAGCAAAGATATTACAATGTTAAAAAAGAAAGTAATTTTGTCGTTTCGCTATGATACAACATTTTTGGAAGCATACTACATCAGTCGTTTCTCATAAAGTACCTAAAAGCCTAAAAAACAACAAAAAAAGAATATAATCTGTGTTAAATGTAGAAATAAATTTTATTGTAATATATTTTTTTGTAACTTTGTACCAAACTAAAACAAAAATATGAGAAAGTACCTTATTCTACAATTACTTTTTTTGACTACTTTAGCTCAAGCAAACATCTACTGGCAAAGACTCGTAAGTAACTACAATCGACACGATTACATGGCTGCAAACCAGAACTGGTACATTAGTCAGAATGCCAACGGATGGATGTATTTTGCTAATGACAAAGGTCTGCTTGAGTTTGACGGCGTGTATTGGAATACATACGCCTTTGGTCATAACGTGAAACCTCGTGCCTTGATGGCAGAGGACAGTGTTGTATATGTCGGCGGACTGGGCGAGTTTGGTCAGTTTATGCCCAATTCATCGGGAAAGCTGGTATATAAATGCTTGTCAAACAACTACAAAGAGAAACGTAGCATAAACGTTTGGAAGATACATCGCATAGGACATTCGGTGTATTTCCAAGGCAACGATGCTGTGTATGTTCATGGAGAGAAACCTGTAAGGATTCCAAGTCCGGAGAGCATACATTATTCTACCGTTGCAAACAACCGATTGCTGATAGCTACCAAGAGCGGATTGTACCAGTTGGCTGGTGGAAAGTTCCAGAAACTGCCAGGAACAGAAGAACTGACGCGCTCAAACGTGGTTGGAATATTCCAGTATTTCGACAAACTGCTCGTGGTGACATCTACTAACGGACTGTACCTGTATGACTATAACTCTGCAAAGCCGTTCGAAACAAATGGTGACGATATAATAAGAAATGTGACGCTCAACTGTGCCGCACTAAGCGGTAGTAAGATAGCATTGGGAACAGTACAGAATGGTATCATCATCGTTGACTTTGAGAGTGGGTATGTGAATAACATCTCCATGCATAAGGGATTGCAGAGTAACTCGGTGCTGTCGTTGGCATTCGACCGCGACCATAACCTGTGGATGGGATTGGATAATGGTATTGACTACCTGCCACTTAACTCGCCTGTGTTCTATCTGCTCGGCTCTTCATCTCACATTGGATTGGGATATGTGTCGTGTGCATATAACGGAAGAATGTACTTCGGTACCAATCAGGGTATATACTCTGCACAGTTGCCTATGACTCCTAACAGCGACATCGAGACAACGATGATTCCTGGTAGCGATGGCGTGGCACACTGTATGTTCATGTATGATAACCGCATGTTCTGCGGAGGAAGGAAATACTTCTTCATGATAGACGGCAACGGAAAGACCACATTCAACCTGAGAGGCGTATGGAACGTAAAACCCGTACACACCCATCAGGCTGGCGACGTACTGTTGCTGGGAACATACTGGGGACTGTATGTGATGAAACGCGTGGATGGCACATGGAGACTGTCACACCAAGTGGCTAACTGCGACATATCTGCCAAGACCATGTATGTGGAGGATGGTACCAACTGTGTGTGGGTAGCCAACAAGGCAAAGGGTATCTATCGACTGACATTGTCACCAGACCTGAGAAGGGTGGTGAATACCAAGAACTACAACTCGGAGGCTTTGCCGATGGGTGACAACGTGACCGTGAGCAAGGTGGATGGTGAGGTTGTAGTGGCGACACGACAGGGACTGTTCAGGTATGACGTGACTGACGACGTGCTGAAAGAGTATACCTCACTGCAGGCTTTGGCTGACGGAAAGGTGCCATATACCTATCTGTGGCAGGACGGCGAAAGGAATATATGGTATGTACATGACAACATGCTGCGACTGCTGCGATTCAACAAGAGCAAGAATGCGTATGACAAGAACAGCGTGGGAACATTCTTGTATGATAACCTCGTGGAGGACTTCGAACATGTCAACATCATGGATGACCGGGCTTTCATCGGTACGGAGGATGGATTTGCCATGTTGCTGCATAACAGAAACTTCCACAAGAATCTGCCGATGACGGTGCAGATAAGGAAGATCTATGCCAACAGCGACTCCCTGATTTATGAGAGTTCACTGAAACCATCAGAGAAGGAACTGCGAATCGCACATAAACTCAATTCCTTGAGGATAGAGTTCAGCTCCAGCTGTTACGACAGGTCGCGTGCAGTGCTCTACTCATACCGACTGCTGGGCGACGGTGACGAGGAGTGGAGCAAATACTCGCCTAACCACGTGAAGGAATATACTCACTTGGCAGAAGGTACTTACACGTTCTGTGTGAGGGCTTTGGTGGACGGACAGTCACAACCATCGGAGGCTACGTTTGAGTTCGTGGTGCTACCACCATGGTATCGCACTTGGTGGGCTTACCTGCTATACCTCATTGCCGTTGGTGCGGCAGGATACTATGTGTTCTGCTTCTTCAGAGACAAACGCAGACAGGAACTGGATGCAAAGGATCAGCAGATGCAGAAGATGGAACAGCACTATAAGTCGGAGGCTGAGCTGCAGGAGCAGAACGAACTGATTACTGCCAGAATGAACGTGATGCGTAAGAACGAGATGCTGGCGGAGATAAAGAAGACGGCACAGAGCATCAACAACTCTCTGTATGAGGAGAACCTGCCTTCAGTGAAGCGTAAGGTGGTGAGACTGATCAGCCAGATCAATACCAACATGGAGCACGATGACGACCTGAAGGCGTTCCAAGGCTCGTTCGATGCGGTGCATCGTAACTTCTTCAGTGTGCTTGAGGCAAGGTTCCCAGAACTGAGCTATAAGGATAAGGTG
>JAGCWG010000054.1 GCA_017961965.1 Bacteroidaceae bacterium
AGACGCTGGTGATGACCAGAGCCCGTCACCACGACGGGATTGAGATTGTACGTACGCTCCGTCACCGTGGAGTCACGACGCTCCATCTTGTGTATTTGAGCAAAGGCAGCGCTCCCGCATGAGAGCGCCGCCAGGAAAAACACTTTTTTAATCATTGATATAGTATGGAGTCACTTTGATTCTATACACATTAATATATTATATATATACTCAAATCGGCTCTCTATGGGTGAACAGATGTGTTCTATATATGTCAGTCAATCGATTCTGTATATATGAACAGACGTGTTCCATATCACCCCACTCGGTTTACTCCTCGTCAGGAGCCGTGGTCGGTGTAGAGAGTGCATCCTCTGTGTCCAGCTTGTCGATGGCCTCCTTCGTGTGGTTCATCCAGAGTTTGCGCACAGCGGAACGCTCAGCCAATGCAGGGATGTAACCCGTTCCGTCAGTGTAACCCTTCAGGCAAGCCTCCTTGAAAGTGGTCTCGTAAGCCAGCGTCTCAATGCCTGCGTCGTTGAACATCGAGAACCAGCTTTCCTCATCCTCTGGGTCAGCCATGTCGTTGTGAGCATGGTCGCCGGCAATGGACATCAAGGGGTAGAGCTGAGCCTTCTTCGTTTCGTTAGCAGGGTAGTTCACTTCCATGCTGACAGCACCCACCTCATACGTGACAGTACGGCCAGCGATGTTCTCCAGCACGTCAGCAACCAGTGTCTGGTCCATGTCAACCGTGCCCACATAGTAGTTCTCGTTGATTTGGCGCAGATACTGCTCCAACTGCACATAGCGGATGTTGCCGCCATAGTAGTCGTAGCCCTCAGGATTACCGTGACCCATGAATGCCACGATGCCCTCAGCCACAGCAGCCTTGATGTCCTGCTCCTTGTTCAGCACCTTGGCAAGCTCCTCTGCATCGCTCTCCTCAGCCATAAGCGGAGTGCCAATCACTACGTTGCGGTCAAGGCTCTTCATGTACGCATCAGTGAAGTTGCCGTTCTTATTGTTCATGAAGTTCTTCACATACGAGTCACGGACGTTTCTGTACTCCTCACCAGGAATCACCTGAAGGGACTGCACCACAATCTGCTTGTACTTGGCCTGACCGATGGCAGTGAGCCAGTGCTCGGGGTCGTAGTAGCTCTTAGGTGCAACATTCTCACCTGCACGGGCATTGTTGATACACTCAATCGAAGAGAAAGACAGGTACACATCCCATCCGGGAAAATTACTCTTGTAGTCCTCAACCACCTTTTCAAACGTATCGTAAGCCTGTTGCCAAGTCGAACCGAAGGCTACGAGAAGGATGACCTTGTCATTTTTCTTCTGACTGTTGACCATTGCAGTCACTTCCTGTTGATACTTCTGATAGTTTGATGAATTGTCATCATCATCACTACAAGCTGTGAAGCTCACAGCCGTCATGAGGGCTACTACTGCCGCCATGAGGAACTTAATGGATTGTACACCAAATTTCTTACTCTCGGCAGAACAAGCATACTTGCTCTGCTCTTGCTTAGTCGAAATTTTCATTGTCGTTTTGATTTAAAGAGTTTGACTTAAAGTTATTGGTAAGTTTTTTGCCATGATTATATCGAATGGTAAACGCCGTATAGAAAGTGGTGCCCGGAGTGGTAGTACCCAGATGCAAGCCGTGGTACGTCTTGTCCACATAGTTGAATATATTGTCAATGCCGGCTTCAATACTGCAAGTCAGAGGCTTCTGACTGCCCCGTCCGATACTGAATGAGTAGTTACCCGTCAGTCGCCACAACTGATAACCCTTCCCATTTCCATTGAGCTGGTAGTAGCGCTTGCTGGATGCTCGTCCATAGATGCCTGCCCCCCATGTGCTCTCGTTCCACCGCGCGCTCTCACCCCTCTGGACATGGTTCCACGTCAGGTAGAAATTCCCTTTGTGGTGCGCCATGCCATCGATGACTACATCTTTTAATATATCATTTTCCGTGTCATATATCTTGGCATCCGTGTCCAAGTAACTGTAACCCAGGCCAGCCGTCCACTCTTTGTTGATGCGGTAACGTACACTCACGTCCGCTCCGTATGTCTTGGCAGACTCCAGATTGTGGTACCTTCGCGTCTTGATGGGCATATACTTGGTGTAGAGGTCGATGGGTGCTTCGCCATTGGGAATGGTTACGAGGGCAATCATGTCGTCCACCTGATTGTAATATCCCGTGGCAGTAGCCGAGAACCCTCCGTGATTGTACTCAAAGCCCAACGAAAAGTAGTTGCTGGCCTGAGGCTTCAGGCTTGTGTTGCCAAGGAAGAGATAGGTGCCATTCATGTTGCGCACATACTGATAGTAGAGTTCCTTGGGCGTGGGAGTCTTGAATCCTTGGCTCCATGTAGCACGGATACGCAAGTCGCTCCACTTGACCATCGTGGACACTTTGGGCGTGAGGTGCCAACCGAACTGTTCGTTTCTGTTCAGACGCAATCCGGCTGTCACATTGAACCAATCCACAGGCGTATATTCGTCCTGCACATAGAGGGCTTCCGTGTTGTCGGTCGCCTTGCCTCCCTCCACGCGGGTCGGAGCCTTCAGCCAATCATAACGCCACTCCACACCAGTACTGAGACGGTTCTCGTAAGGCAAGGAAAACACTCCCTTCAGATGTGCCATCGTGCGTTGCTGGTCACTCTGCAACTGATGCTGCCCGGGATAGTAAGGGAAGTAGGAAGTGTGTTCCCCGTTCACATAGCCATCCGTAAGGGTGACAGCCGTGAAGTCGTAGTAGTAGGCATGACGGTTCCAGTCCACGTCCAACGTGATGAGGTCTGTGCCGTTCAGTTTCCATTTTCCCCCTGCCGAAGCCGATGCATTGTTGTAGCGCAGGTCGTAAGTCTTTACATCCACTCCTGGATGCTTGCCGCTGGGACGGTAGATGCGCTTGCGGTAGATGCTCCCGTCAGCATAGAGTTCTATGTCCTTGTTGATGGAGTAGGTGAGACGTTCAGATACTTGCCAGTTGGTGTAGCGATTGACGGTCTTGTTGCGTGAGTCGGTGATGACGAACTCCGTCTGATGCGGATCCTCTTTTGCAGTGTTCTGCCATCCATCGCTGTGTTGCAGTTGGAAGTTGGTGTAACTGCTCAGCTTACCGAGATTCAGGGCGATGCCGTTGTGCTGGCGCAGTTCACCGTAGGAACCGCCTCGTGTGGTGTTCTCCAGTAGGATACCCTCCGTACTGTGCTTCTTCGTGATAATGTTGATGACGCCGGCGATGGCATCACTTCCGTAGAGCGCGGAAGAGGCTCCCTTGACAATTTCAATCTTCTCGATGTTGTGTGGGTCGATGAGTCCGAGGTCGTTCTCGCCGCCGTTGTCTCCGTGTATGCGTTTGCCGTCGATGAGGATGAGGATGTAGTTGTTGCCCAGACCGTTCATCTGCATCTGACTGCCCATGTCACCCTCATTGAAGGCAAACGAAGCCGTCAGTCCCGACAGAATGTCTGCCACGGAACCTCCAGAGAAGTTCTTCAGCATCTGCCTGCTGATGACCTCCGTCTGCACGGGTGCATCCTTCAACAGGTGCTGGGTGCCAGTACCTGTAACGACCACCTCCTGCAGGGAGTCCTCCCTCAGCGTGTCTTGTGCCAACAATGTCTGGGTGAGGCACGTCAATGCCAATCCCATCATCAATCTTCTCATAAGTGTGTTGTGTTATCACGCATGTTCCTGTGCGTGTGTACATCCTTCCAATGAACTTTGGCAGGTCTTCTGGCTTTCCCCCAGTCCGTTCGCCTTCCCGATTTCTCAGTGGCTTGTTCTGAACAGACGTTGACAAGAGGGGATTACAGCTGCAGGTACAGCTCAGGTTTTTCACCTGATTCCCTTGCATCGATGTGTTCGATTACCAAATTCGGTGGCAAAGATACAACTTTTTTTATTAACCAGTCTATCTTTTGGATATTTTTTTCTACTTTTGCACTCCGATGACACATTCTTTCCTTATATCAGCCCCAACGAGTGGCTCTGGCAAGACGACTGTTGCCCGGGGCTTGATGGCGTTGTATGTGCAGAAGGGAAGGGTGGTGCAGCCGTTCAAGTGCGGACCTGACTACAT
>JAGCWG010000555.1 GCA_017961965.1 Bacteroidaceae bacterium
ATTAGACAACTTGTCCATCTCACGCTTGCCACGAAGAGCAAATCCATATCCTGGGAGGTCAACGAGATACCAATCATTATTTATAAGGAAGTGGTTCACGAGCATAGTCTTTCCAGGTGTAGCAGATGTCATAGCCAACTTAGACCTGTTGGTGAGCATATTGATAAGCGACGACTTACCCACATTACTACGTCCTATGAACGCATACTCTGGCAGGTCTGTCTTTGGACACATGTCTGCCCTTGGCGAAGAACCTTTATATTCTGCTGATATTATTTTCATACTCGTTGTTTTTATCTCCCATGTGTCATGACTTACAGTCCGTTCTGGGGTGTTAATTATCTTTCGTTAAGCTATGCAAATTCACTCAGTTCGAGCCAACGCATTTCCTTTTCGTCTATTTCGTCGTTGAGTTCTGGGAGACGCTTTGACATTCGTGTTATCTCGTCCACGGATGTTGTACCGCCACATAGTGCAGCTTCTATATCTGCTTTCTCCTTGTTAAGAGCCTCAAGGTCTTTCTCCAGTTGTTCAAACTCCTTCTTTTCCTTGAATGTCAGACGGCGTGCACGATTGGCATTCCTGTCATCTGCTGATGTCTGAGCAGGAGCGGCACTCTTGGTTGATGCCTCAAGTTTTGCCTTCTCTTCCTTCTCCTTGGCAATCTTCCACTCACGGTACTGAGAGTAGTTGCCTGGGAAGTCGCGTATGTCACCATTGCCATTGAACACGAGGAGGTGGTCAACCACCTTGTCCATGAAGTAGCGGTCGTGGCTCACGATGATGAGGCATCCCTTGAAGTTCTTCAGGTACTCCTCAAGTATCTGGAGCGTCACGATGTCGAGGTCGTTGGTAGGCTCATCAAGAATGAGGAAGTTTGGCGACTTCATCAAGACGGTACAGAGGTACAATCTGCGTCGCTCACCACCACTCAGCTTGTATATGTAGCTATGCTGCTCTTCCGGAGGAAAGAGGAAATGCTGGAGGAACTGACTTGCCGAGAGTTTCTCGCCACCACCCATATCCACATATTCGGCAATATCACGAACGGCATCTATGACCTTCTGGTCCTCACGGAACTTCATGCCTTCCTGACTATAGTGTCCGAAACGAACCGTCTCGCCAATCTCGATTGTTCCGCTGTCGTGAGGCTCAAGTCCGAGGAGCATCTTCACGAATGTGGATTTGCCAGTACCGTTGTTGCCCACAATACCCATCTTCTCATAACGGGTAAAGTTGTATTCAAAGTCCTTGAGGATTACCTTGTCGCCAAAAGTCTTGCACACGTTCTTTGCCTCAAATATCATTGAACCTATGTACGTGCCCTTCATCTCCCGCTTCACCTTCTCGTCCTGAATACTTGTCCTGGCTACCTTCTCGAGTTCATAGAACGAATCTATGCGATAGCGTGCCTTGCTCGAACGCGCACATGGAGTGGAACGCATCCACTCGAGTTCCGTACGATAGAGGTTATTGGCACGTGCTATGTAGGCATTCATATTCTCAAGTCGTTCCTGACGTTTCTCCAGATAATAGGCATAGTTGCCCTTGTAGGTGTAGAGACGCATGTCGTCCATCTCGATGATGGTTGAACAGATGCGGTCGAGGAAATAACGGTCATGAGTAACCATGAGCAGAGCCATTGTGGTGCGTGAGAGGAACCCCTCAAGCCACTCTATCATCTCAAGGTCGAGGTGGTTGGTAGGCTCATCGAGGATAAGCATGTCTGGCTGAGAAGCAAGTACACGGGCAAGTGCTATGCGCTTGACCTGTCCTCCCGACAACTGTGTGTCAGGTCGCTCTGCTTCATCGGCAGTTATCTTCATCTGAGTGAGGTACTGCCTGTATAGTTGCATATACTCGTCACTCTTGCCATTCAGCTGTGCCTTGTCAATCTTAGGGCTCTGTTCGAGATAGCCAATCTTCAGGTCATTCCTGAATATCATCTTACCACCATCGTGTCCCTCATGTCCAGCAATGATGCTGAGGAGGGTTGACTTTCCCGTTCCGTTCTTTGCTATAAGACCGATATGCTCCCTCTCGTTGATGGTGAAGGAGATGTCCTCAAAGAGCACACGATGACCGATGCGCTTGGTAAGTCCTAATACTTCAAGAAATGGTGATGGCATGAGAAAAATTAAAAATTAAAAATGCAAAATTAAAAATGATAAGATGATACCCTTTCATTAGTCACCCCTCTCGCCATAGAGGCGAATGAGGGCACAGAAGAGAGACTAAATGTCTCTCTGTCCCGAAATGAGGGGAGAGCAGTGCTATGCTCGACGGAGGTCAAAGAGAGGGGATGGGAGTGAGAGGGTCTTTACATCTTCTTCATTGCCTGCTCAAGGTCGGCGATAATGTCTTCTACATTCTCGATACCGACAGAGAGGCGTACGAGGTCTGGTGCTACACCTGCCTCACGCAACTGCTCGTCAGTCAACTGACGGTGTGTGTGGCTTGCAGGATGAAGCACACATGTACGGGCATCTGCCACGTGAGTCACGATAGATATGAACTCAAGGTTGTCCATGAACTTAATGGCATCCTCACGAGTACCCTTGAGTCCGAAAGCGATAACACCACACGAACCGTTAGGGAGATACTTCTTGCCGAGTTCATAATATTTATTTGATGGAAGACCGCAATAGTTTACCCATCCGACTTTTTCGTTCTTCTCAAGCCACTCTGCCACCTTCTGTGCGTTGGCGCAATGCTGCTTCATACGGAGAGCAAGCGTCTCAAGTCCGAGGTTGAGGAGGAATGAGTTCTGAGGTGCTGGTATGCTACCGAGGTCACGCATCAACTGGCTCACGAGCTTAGTCATGTATGCGCCCTTGCCGAATGCCTTGGTGTATGTAAGTCCGTGGTAGCTCTCATCTGGAGTTGTGAGTCCCTTGAACTTGTCTCCATAAGCTTCCCAGTCGAAGTTACCGCTATCCACTACGGCTCCGCCAACCTGAGTGGCGTGTCCGTCCATGTACTTTGTAGTTGAGTGTGTCACGATGTCACATCCCCACTCAAAAGGACGACAGTTGATAGGAGTAGCAAAGGTGTTATCCACGATGAGTGGCACTCCATGCTTATGTGCCATCTTAGCAAAACGCTCTATGTCGAACACCTTACCTCCAGGGTTGGAGATTGTCTCGCCAAAGAAACACTTGGTGTTAGGACGGAACTCCTTTTCTATGCGCTCATCATCCCAATCTGGGTCAATGAAGGTGCACTCTATGCCGAGTTTCTTCAAGGTAACGCCAAAGAGGTTGAACGTACCTCCGTAGATGGTGTTGCTTGTGATGAAGTGGTCGCCTGCCTCACAGATGTTGAAGATAGCGTAGAAATTGGCTGCCTGTCCTGAACTTGTGAGCACGCAGCCCACACCACCTTCGAGTGCGTTGATTTTCTTAGCCACCGCATCATTTGTAGGATTGGCAAGGCGAGTATAGAAATATCCCTCATCCTTGAGGTCGAAGAGGCGAGCCATCTGCTCGCTTGTATCGTACTTGAATGTTGTACTCTGGTATATTGGGAGCTGTTGTGGCTCACCCTTTGTTGGTTTCCATCCGCCATGAATGCAGATGGTTTCAAGATTCTTTTTCATTTATCGTTCTGTTTTATTTATCCGTTTGAGAGTGCAAAGGTACGAAATGTTTTTCATATCTCAAATCGCACGTTTATAATTTAAGAATGGATGTCAAATCTATAATATCAAATTTATGCCTCCGGAACAACTGCTCCGAAGGCATAAATTATAAATTTGAGATTTGAAATTTCCTAATAGATTAGAAGTTGAAGCGAATGTAGAACCTGTCTGCGGTTGTCTTAAACTTAGTCTTCTCGCCTGTGTCGTGGGCACCTTCAGCAGCGTCCTCGATGTCGTATGTCTTGTACTTTGCTGAGCCCCAGCGGTGCTCGTAGCCGATACCGATGAATTTCCAGTTTACGCCTAAACCAAAGTTCATCATCGGACAGAATGCTGCATACACGTTTGTGTCCTCTATGTGAGCGGATGCCGAAGGAATGAAGTGGTAGAAAGCCATGAACTGCAATTCACGCACGTCTTCGAATGGTGCAACATACACCGATGGACCGAGGTCGACACCAATCTCTGCCTGATGCGGATTCCAGTCGATTTTGTCATTGTGCGGATTTGAAGTGTCCTGTAGCCTCTTGTAGTACGCATAGTTGAGGTCAAGACCTATGTCGAACCTCACACAGAGCATGTCTGCTATGACACCCTTGTGCAGCTTAATCTGTGCAAAGTTGGTCTGCAAACCCATGTTGAACTTTGAACTGATTTCCTTGTTGATTGCAGTCTCTGTTCTTGACTGTCCTCCGATGAAGAGGGATATACTTTTACCCTGTTTGAATGGGTCGCGCTGTGCGCATATAGGCAGGGCAAGTACAAGCCCGAGAATAATTGCCAATGACTTTTTAATTTTCATAAAATAGTGTGTGTTAGATTGTTTTTTATGCATTGTTTTTACATTTTATTTTTGTCTTCCAAATGTACAAATTCGTATGGGTACAATTATTTACCCCTAATCCTTCGACAATCCTTCGTGCATCCTTCGTATTGGCTTCGTGTCACTATCACTTTCATTGAGTGGAATTTTAAACTTTTGCATTTCTTGCTACCGCCTTTGTAGATGATGCACAAATGAATGTTTTTGGATTACCACACAAATATAGTCTATTCCACTTCGTTATTCTTCCTTTTTACTTTATGTACCTGTCGAATTAATATTTTTTAACATATTTTTCGTGGTGCTTGGAATTTGATACGAAGGACTGTAATCTCCACATTACACTAATCGTGGGATAAAAAAACGAGGGAATCCGTATTTGCCAGTTCCCATCCTTCATTTGCGTGAAATGTATGAATGCCACATTCCTTTGCTGCATCGAGATTGGCTCTTGCGTCGTCAATAAAGAGACATTCCTCGCCCTTGGCTCCAATCTCTTTGAGTACCTGCTCGTAGATGCGATAGTCAGGTTTTGCAAGGTGCATCTCGTGAGACAGGAACACACGGTCAAAGAATACGTCAGTTGTGTGTCCGTCTGCCTTGAAATATTTATCCTCTATGTATCGCCAATGGCAGTCGTTGGTGTTGGAAAGCAGGAACACCCTGTATCGTTTCCTCAGAGCCTTTATCACCTCCAGCCTCTCCTCTGGGATGGTGAGCAGGCATGAGTTCCAAGCGTCCTCCACCTGGCGTAGGGTAGTGCCCTCATTACATAGATGTAGGATACCACCGAAGAAGTCTTTGCTGCTTATCCCTCCCAATTGGTAGAGTTCCATAGGGCCACTCACGCTCATGCCTTCGCATACCGTGGCACCCTTGGAGTCAGCCTTGCTCATCATTTCCTTCACAGGTACTCCGAGAGCCTCGATGCGCTTGAGGCAACCTGCCATGTCAATGTCGATGATGACACCTCCAAGGTCGAATATTATATTCTTGATTTCTTTGTTGTCAGTTTTGCTCATAAAAACATGATTTTGTAATGTCGAGTTGCAAATTTACAAAACTTTGAGTCTGAAACAAACAATTTTTTATTTTACAAACAGAAATATTTACTTTCTGTATTGCCATTTTGCTATAAAGTGGTAATTTTGTCGTGAATAAAG
>JAGCWG010000556.1 GCA_017961965.1 Bacteroidaceae bacterium
AAGTTTATTATGTATTTTCACGTCTGCAAAGATAATGATTTTTTCCAACAAACAATGTAAGACATTGTAACCTATTAATGCTCTTTTGTTACAATTTCGAGAGAAATGAGAGGAGGCCGTAAAAAAAAGAGCAACCCGAAGGCTGCTCTTTCCTAATATTATATTTTAAGTTTGTGAGTTTTTAGGTTTGTGAGTTTTTTAGTTCTCGCAGAGAGTTATCAGCGAATAACCATTAATTACTCATTACTAATTACTCATTACTAATTCATTAAAACTTGAACTGGTTTTTCTTTACGTATATCTTATAGTTCTTGATTGCACCTGGAACGTTGCTTTCCATACGTGGGAGGTACTGGAGAACTGTCACGGTGCGCTCCTTGCCAAGGTCGATGATGATATGGTGAGGGAACTTGACACCCTTGAGAGTTGACCAGAATGTAGATTCCTGAAGGTCGTAAATCTTATCACCTGCACGGTTACCTGTCTGGATGTCCTCTGAGTCGGCGTATGAAATCTTCCAAGGCTCACGTGAGAGACGCTCGCCATTCTCATCGAGGAGATAAAGCTCAGCGATACAAGCATACTCATTACCGTTGTGGTTATCGAGTGCCTCAAGACATACATAGCGACCTGTCTGTGGAGCAGAGAACTTAACCTCCTGCCATCCGTTGCCTGCCTTGAACTGACCTGCTGCCACTGGCTTCTCACCTGCGAGTGAGAGGTTCTGTCCTTCCTTGCGGTGGATAGGTGGCTCTGCATTCTGGAGCTTGTCGATGATAGGCTTGCTGAGTCCTTCGCTCTTAGCCTCTGTAGGACCCACGATGTCGAGAACGATAATCTCGTTCTTACCCTTCTTCAACCAGCATCCTGGACAGAAGAGTGTCTGCTGAGGACCAATCTCCCAGATACGTCCGAGACCGTGACCATTGACATATACGAGTCCCTTGCCGAATGTCTCGAAGTTGAGGAATGTATCACCAATCTTATTGACTGTGAACTGTGCCTTGTAGTAGCCCGGAACACGGTCGCCGTTCTTGAGTGGCTTAACGTCAGCAAGTGGCTTGTATGCCTGCTTCTTCATAAACTCGTATGTGTCAGGGAAGAGATAGTTCTTCCAGTTCTTGAGCTGAGCTGTATAGTCGTTGCCGTCAATCTCTATTGTGAGGTCAACAGTTCCCTCGATACCCTTGAAGTCCTTGATTGCACGTCCGAAGTTGATACGTCCCATTGCCTCCACGAGGATGTCAAGCTGTGCACCCTTGCGACAAGATGGGAGTACGAGGTCCTTGTCACCGTTGCGACGGTCAAGGTTGCCAATATACTTGCCGTCAACATATATCTGAAGATAGTCGTGACCACCAGCAATATGGAGCTTGGCTGGCTTCTTGAGTTCAGGAAGCGTAGTGCGATAGAGGATTGAGCCCCATCCCTGATTGAACTCTTCCATTGTCTTCACCTTCTCAGAAAGAATTGGCTCTGGAAGATTGTCGAACACAGGAGCATACTCCGTGAAACGGAATGCAGGAACGGTAGTTACTGGTATTGGCTTTGGTGCTGCAGGAAGCTTCTTCTTTGAATACTGCTGAAGCATATCCCTCAGTTCAGTGAACTTTGGTGTCACCTGTCCGTATTCATTGATAGGAGCATCGTAGTCGTAAGACGTAACGTCTGGAGCAAAACCTGGAGAGTTGGCACCTGCCCAATGGCCGAATGATGTTCCTCCGTGAGTCATGTAGAGTGAGAATGAGATATTCTTATCGAGCATCTCCTTCATTCCTGCCACCATATCCTTTGACGAACGTGTCTCGTGCTTGCCGCCCCACTTGTCAAACCATCCGCTCCAGAACTCTGAACACATCAGTGGTGCATCAGGACGGAGTGACTTCAACTTGCGGAACTGGTCGTCAATATTGGCACCTGTACCGAAGTTCATTGTCCATACGAGGTCATCAAGTCCGTTGTCCGTGAAGTTGCTTGACCAATCGCACTGGAAGAGTGCCACCTTGTCGAATCCCACGCTACGGAGACAGTCACGTATCTCGCTCACGTATGGCTTGTTCTTGCCGTATGAGCCGTACTCGTTCTCCACCTGTACCATGATGATAGGACCGCCGTTCTGGATAGTAAGACCTGCGAGCTGCTTGCCCACTTCCTTCTCAAATATCTTCACGCGCTCCATGAAGTATGGGTCCTGCTCACGAAGCTTGATGTCCTTCTTCTTTAGAAGCCACCAAGGCAGACCACCCATCTCCCATTCAGCACAAACGTATGGACCCGGGCGAACGATGACGTACATGCCGTTCTTCTGTGCAAGACGACAGAACTCAGCCACGTTGTTGTTGCCCGACCAGTCGAACACACCTTCCTGCTGCTCATGGATGTTCCAGAAGATATAGATACAGATAGTGTTCATACCAAGAGCCTTACACATCTTGATACGATGTTCCCAGTATTGCTGCGGAATACGAGGATAGTGGATTTCAGCGGCTTTCACGACGAAAGGTTCGCCGTTAAGCATAAATGCACCTTTGCCTGCCTCAAACGTGCCAGGCTTCTGAGCCATAGCCGTGTTTGGAACAAATGTCAAGGATGCTAATCCGATTGACATGATTGATAAGAATCTCTTCATAGATTTATTGATAGTATATATAAGTTTTTAAGTTTGTGAGTTTTTAAGTTTTTATGTTCTCGCGGAATGCGGAATAAAAAAGAACGAAATTTTTTTTAGATGACGCCTATGACGCACCTTTTCATCTTCTAAATCTTAATTCCCCTATAGCGAGCTTGCATTTTTAACTTTTAACTTTTGATTTTTAACTCCCCCATAGGGATGGGGGGCTGCGTTTCGCTTGCAAATATAGCAATTCTACTTGATTTATCGTAACGAATAACTAAAAAAATACGTACATTTTGCCGTTTGCCATATTTTACGTAAATTTGCACTTAGTTTGAAAGTTTTTTAGAAACGAAAATTAAAAAAATCAAAGAAGATTCTATTACAACGACAATTATGACCATTCTTGACAAATAAATATTTTGCATGAATTGCCATGAATTTGCCACGAATATTCATAAATATTTAATGGTCAATTATATGATAATTCATGCTTCAAAAAACAGTTATGTTGATAATTATTGTCAAAGAAAAGAAGAAATAATTTTCTTTAATTTACTAAATTTTCGTTTCCAAAATCACTTGTAGAACAAAGTAAAATCTATTTTTAACTTTTCACTATTCACTTTTCACTTAAAAAAAGGATGAAATCATTATCACCACTTTTCGTATTCCTCGTGCTCTACCTCGCAACGAGCATCATTGCACAAGATTTTTACAAAGTACCAATCACGGTAGCATTTCTCGTATCTTCCGTCTATGCCATTGCCACGGTAAAGGGTACGATGAACGAACGTATCAGCATCTTCGCAAAGGGTGCGGGCAACAGTTCCATGGTGCTCATGCTCATGATATTCGTGCTTGCAGGCGCATTCGCTTCATCTGCCAAGGAGGTAGGTGCGGTCGATGCTACTGTCAACACGGCTCTGCGCTTCTTGCCTGAGTCATTCATCCTTCCTGGAATATTTCTCGCTTCATGTTTCATATCCCTTAGCATCGGCACATCGTGCGGAACAATCGCAGCACTCACACCAGTTGCCGTAGGCATCGCACAGCACGAGGGAATAAGCGTGCCACTCATGGTGGGACTTGTGGTCGGTGGCACGTACTTCGGTGACAACCTGTCATTCATCAGCGACACCACCATCATTGCCACACAGACACAGGGCTGCAACATGAGCGACAAATTCAAGGTCAACGTGCGTATCGTAGCACCAGTTGCCATCATCATGCTCATCGTCTATTACTTCATCGGAATGAATGTTCACTCCACAAGCATGGTTGCAGACGTTGACTTCATCAGGGTTCTTCCCTACCTCGTTGTCATCATCACGGCAATATGTGGAATCAACGTACTTCTCGTACTCATCATAGGCATAGTGCTCACAGGTATCATCGGAATATGCGAAGGAACATTCGACGTATTCGGCTGGTTCGCTGCCATGAACACAGGAATGATGGGAATGGCTGAGCTTATCATCGTCACAATCCTTGCTGGCGGAATGCTCTCCATCATCCGTCACAATGGTGGCATAGATTATATTATCCAACTCCTCACACGCCGTATCAATGGCAAGCGTGGTGGCGAGATGAGCATCGCCATGCTCGTGGCACTCATCAACGTATGTACTGCCAACAACACGGTTGCCATTATAACAGCAGGACCTATTGCCAACGACATAGCTCATCGCTATCACATCGACAAGCGTCGAAGTGCTTCAATCCTCGACACAGCCAGCTGTTTCATGCAAGGTATCCTCCCTTACGGAGCACAGGTACTCATCGCTGCAAGCCTCTCAGGCATCAACCCACTCAACATCATGGGCTATCTCTACTATCCCGTTGCCATCGGCGTTGCACTCGTGCTATGTATAGTGTTCCGCTATCCAAGAAAATTCGCTTAGAAAAATTGAGTGCTTTTTTATACTTTAAAATAAATAAAGGTTGGGCTAAAGATAATCTTTATCCGAGAATAAAAATTGAAATCGATGCAAAAAAACTTTTGGCTTTGTATGAATTATTGAGTGCTTACGCTGCAAATTCTTGTTTTTGTTCTGTTTAATTATCTATTCTCCCATACGTTATTTTAGCACACATTCTGATAATGCCAATGTGTAAGGCATGAAATAATCAAAATATAAAAGACGTCACAAAAAAAAGTTTCAACAAAAATCAAAAATATTATTGTTTTTATTAGTTCAAATGAAAAAAAATGGTTTTATTTGCAATGAAATTGTTCACAGTCATTTTTTTTCCTGACTTGACGGTTTGAAAAATACGTAGTACTAATACGAACTAAAAAAGATATAATCATGAGCACATCTCAAAACCTTTGCGGAATCAATCCCGCAGACTTCCAAAGAGAGATCAACGGAAAGAAGACAGATCTCTACATTCTTAAAAATAGCAAAGGCTACGAAGTAGCAGTTTCTAACTATGGTGGTGCTATCGTAGCAATCATGGTTCCTGACAAGGACGGCAAGGTTGCCAACGTAATTCAGGGATTTGACAATATAGACGAGTATTTGAAGGGCAATGAGCCTTACCTCTCTACTCTTATCGGTCGTTTCGGTAACCGTATCTGTGACGGTAAGTTCCAGCTCAACGGCAAGCAGTACAGCCTTGTGGTAAACAACGGCAAGAACGCTCTCCACGGAGGTCCTACTGGTCTCCACGCTCAGGTTTGGGACGCTTACCAGACAGGTAGCCAGAACCTTACTCTCAACACTATTCTTCCTTACGGACATGAAGGATTCTCTGGTGAGGTAAAGATTTCAGTTGAATATACTTGGACAGATGATAATGAACTTATCCTTGAGTACTTCGCTACTACAAACAAGAAGACTATCATCAACCTCACACATCACGCATTCTTCTCAATTCAGGGAATCGCAAATCCAACTCCAACAGTTGACGACTTGATTCTTGAGATGAACTGCGACTTCTATGTTCCAACAGACGAAACATCAATCCCAACAGGTGAGATTCTCAAGGTTGAGGGTACTCCATTCGATTTCCGTAAGCCAAAGCCAATCGGTCAGGACATCAACGCAGACAATGAGCAGATTAAGTTCGGCTCTGGTTATGACCACAACTATGTATGTAACAAGAAGGAAGTTGGTGAGTTGACTCTTGCTGCACGCCTCACAGACCCTAAGTCAGGACGTGTACTTGAAACATACACAACAGAGCCAGGTCTTCAGCTCTATACAGGTAACTTCCTTTCTGGTTTCAAGATTCAGAACGGTTGCACAGCACCACGTCGTTCTGCTGTATGCTTCGAGGCTCAGCACTTCCCTGATTCTCCAAACCGTCCTTACTTCCCTTCTACAGTACTTAATCCAGGAGAGAAGTACACTCAGAAGACAATCTACAAGTTTGACACAATCTAAACATAATATTTCCTGAGGGTTCTCAGCCATGGCGGCTGGGAATTCTTGGGATTCTTGTCAATACTCTATATGAAGTAAAAAGCAGTAAATTGGAGTTAAACAAAGTAAAATGACAGATGTTTATATGTTTTTTTCTATACATATTTTTGTCTCATTACTCCTCCCTACTTCTCTTTACTCCATAAAAAAGAAAGAATACAACAAAAAAATTAAACTAAATATTAACCTTGTAAAATACTGATTTAATTATGAAGTTAACAATTGATGATGTAAGACAGCGTTTCCAGAAGCATCTTGGTGGAGAGCCAGGATCAGTTTATGCTTCTCCAGGTCGTATCAACCTCATCGGTGAGCATACTGACTACAACGGTGGCTTCGTATTCCCAGGCGCTGTAGAACAGGGAATGATTGCAGAAATCCGTCCTAACGGAACACGTACAATCAAGGCATACTCTATCGACCTCAAGGACTACGATGAGTTCTCTCTCGACGACCCTAAGGGCCCTAAGGCAAGTCACTTCCGCTACATCTATGGTGTTGCAAAGGAGATGGAGAAGCTTGGCGTAAAGGTTATGGGATTTGACACAGCATTTGCTGGTGACGTTCCACTCGGCGCTGGTATGTCATCTTCTGCAGCTCTTGAGAGTTGCTATGCATTCGCTATCAACGACCTCTTTGGTGACAACAAGATTGACAAGATGACGCTTGCCAAGGTGGGTCAAGCCACTGAGCACAAGTACATCGGTGTGAAGTGTGGTATCATGGATCAGTTCGCTTCTGTCCATGGCAAGAAGGGCAACCTCATGCGTCTTGACTGCCGCTCTGG
>JAGCWG010000557.1 GCA_017961965.1 Bacteroidaceae bacterium
AAAAAGACGAATGTCCGTTTTGGATAAACGAAAATTTAGAAAATTAAAGAACTTTTCTCACCGAAGGTAAAATTTGTTTCTTCTCATTTTCTCTTGTTTTCGTTATCATTTTATGAAGAATGTAATAAGAAATTTTATTTAATTTTCTAAATTTTCGTTCTTCTAAAATCCGCAAACAATCAAACGTCTTTTTAACTTCCTATATAACTCCATTTTAACTACAATTTAACTACAAGCTAAACTTGAATTACTAATTACTTCCTCAATCTTGTCTTCGAGGATGTACCAGATGAAGCCTTGGACGGATTGGTAACCCATCCTGCGCAGGAGGTTCATGTAGAAGCTGACCTGACGCTCGTATTTGCGGGCATGCTCCGTGCCTGTCTTGTAGTCGATGACGATGGCTTCGTGCTTGTCGAGGGTGGCAATGACACGGTCGGGACGACGGTCGGCGGCTATCATGTCCTTGGTGGTGAATACGATGGAACGTTCGTTGAAGACCGTCCACTTTGGTGAGAACCATTCGAGTACCTGAGGATTGGTGAATGCCTTGTGGAGGTTCGCCCTTGCTTCTTCCTTCTCGTTCCTGTCGTTGAAGCAGCCTTCGTTGTCAATTCGCTCGATGGCCTTGTCGATGGAAGCGTTGATGTCGTCGGATGTCTCTATGTATTCGAGGATGCTGTGGTAGAGGAGGCCCTTATCGATGAAAGACATCGGGTCGGGGGCGTCCTCGTCGTCGCTGTCGATGAAGCGTGAAGACTTGATTGACTGACGATAATCAATCAAGGTGTCAAAATACTTGAAATTGGCTGTGACGGTTATATTGTCATCCTTCTTTTCTTTCTTCTTTTCCGTTTCTCCACATTCACGTTTACGCTCAGCTTTGATAAGTGCCTTCTGTTCCTTTGACAGTATCTCTCCTGTTGTCCACGTGATTGTATTGCTTTCCTCGTTCTCTGCCTTAGTCATGAATGAAGGCATAGAGAAGGCAAGGAGCTGTGCGATGTCCTTTACGACAGGTTTTTCTCCCTCTTCGGCTGCCTTCTTGCTCTTTGACTTCTTGCTGTCCTTGTTTATCTTGTCGGCATCGGTGATGATGATAAGATTGTTCTCGGCACGTGTGAAGCCTACGTAAAGGAGGTTGAGATTATCCACGTCGTTGCGGAGTATTTCTTCTCTGTACTCGTCGGAGAATATTGTGCTGTCAAGCTTCTCTTCAAAGTTTACAGGCGCAAGCTTCAAGTCGTTATATGGTTCTTCGTCAGGTTCACACCAGAGTAGATTGTTTTTATTACCTGCTGTTTTCCAGTCGCAGTAAGGCATGATGACGGTAGGGAAGGCGAGTCCTTTACTCTTGTGTATGGACATAATCCTTATACCATTGGTTGCATTACTTGGAATGGTTGTTGAACATAGCTTTGTGTCCCAGTACTGGAGGAAGCTGTGAAGGTCCGTCTTGTTGTCGTCGCAATACGATGCTAACTGATCGTGGAACGAGAACAGGTATGCATCCTGTTTAGGTATTCGGTCAAGTTCGAGCGACTTGTAAATCTGCTCAACGAGTTCGAGCAGAGGGAGGAACGTGAGTTCGTCTATCCTTGAGGTGAAGTCCTCGGGCAGCATCGCCAGTACGTTCTCCACGGGTTGGAGGAATATCTTGTTGATGTCGTCCTCATATTCTCCTTCCACCTCTCTCTTGTAGTTGTATGCCAGACACGCAAGGGCAAATGTATCCTTCTGGTCGGCAAGATATCTGAGAGCCATGACAATCATGTTGATGGCTGACGAGAAGTCGAGACGGAAAGCTTCATCGCTAAGTACATCCACATCCACCACATCCTTGTTGCGTGTGAAGTATTCGCAGATGGTTGGTATGTGCTTGTTGGCACGTATGAGTATTGCAATCTCGTTCTGACTGATGCCTTTATCGAGAAGGTCGCGGATGATGAGTGACATCTCGTTGAGAGTGACATCCGAATACTCTTCGTCCTCTGTCTTGCATATAGCCCTTACACAGACAAATCCCATGCCGTCATTGTTCTTCGCAACCTTCTGTTCAACATCATGGTATGCATTTTTTAAGTCTTCGGAGATGAAGTCGAACTGTTGCTTGTAGCCACGGTTAAGTTCCTCAACGGCATTATTGAAGAAAGAGTTGTTGAACTTGATGATATTTTCTACGCTTCGATAGTTGGTGTCGAGGTTCTCTGGTGATACGTACCCTTGGAACTCTCCGTTCTCAATGTTGTTGAGTATCTGCCAATCGCTGTTACGCCAACGATAGATACTCTGCTTCACGTCACCCACGATGAGGCAGCTGTCGTTGTTGCTGAGACAGTTGGAGATGAGCGGTGTGAAGTTCTTCCATTGGAGGCTTGAGGTATCTTGGAACTCGTCAATCATGATGTGGTTGAAGCGTGTTCCCATCTTCTCATAGATGAATGGCACATCGCTTCCGTCAATCAGTTCGTTGAGGAAGTGTGCGGTATCTGCAAGGAGAAATCGGTTGGCATCAAGGTTGAGGTTGCGCACCTTGGCGTTGATGACATTGAGTAGCATGAGGTGGTTGATGTGCTTCAGCAGTATCGT
>JAGCWG010000558.1 GCA_017961965.1 Bacteroidaceae bacterium
ATTGTAGCTCTCGAAAATCTCGAATACCTTGCGGAGGAATCCCTGGGCGAGAAGCATACGGCTTGATTTGATATTGATTGCTGTGATATTGTCCTTAGCTGCAACGGCCTTAATCTTCTTTGCTTCGGTCTCGTTGCTGATAACTGTTCCTGCTGCCTCTGGGTCCATAGTGTTAAGAAGCTTTACTGGGATTCCTGCAAACTTTGCTGGTTGTACACATGGTGGGTGAAGAATCTTTGCACCGAAGTATGCAAGTTCAGCTGCCTCCTCAAAGTGGAGGTGGCTTACTGGAGCTGTCTTGTCAACGAAACGTGGGTCGTTGTTGTGCATACCGTCGATGTCTGTCCATATCTGAATCTCTGATGCCTCGATGGCTGCGCCGATGAGTGATGCAGAGTAGTCAGAACCACCACGCTGGAGGTTATCTACCTCGCCGTATGCGTTGCGACAAATGAATCCCTGAGTGATGTATATTTCCTTGCCAGGATTCTCTTCGAGCTGTACCTTGAGTTTCTCGCGGATATACTGAAGGTCCGGCTCTGCGTTCTTGTCTGTGCGCATGAACTCGAGGGCAGGGATGAGTGTAGCATTGTGGCCCTGTTCGAGGAGGTAGTTTGTAACCATGTTGGTTGACATGATTTCACCCTGACCAACAATGATCTTTTCTTCAAACATGGTGAAGATGCCCTTAGTGAAAGAGCGGAGATAGTCAAACTCCTGCTTGAGGAATTCGAGTGTCTTCTTCTTATATTCATCAGTAGTATAGAGCTCGTCAACATGCTTCTTGTACTTCTGCTCGAGCGTGTTGATTGTCTCCATTGCACCTTCCGGATTCTTCTTGTAGAGATAATCGGAGATTTCAATGAGTGAGTTTGTTGTTCCTGACATAGCTGAGAGAACTACGATTTTCTGCTCACCGTCAGTAATCAATTTTACGACATCCTTCATTCTCTGAGGAGTGCCTACGGATGTACCACCAAATTTAAGTACTTTCATTGTTGTTATTTTATGTATGTTCTGTTATTATCATTTAATAAATTCAAAATTCAGAATTCAGAATTCAAAATTGAGCATGTTAATTGTTAATTATTAATTGCCAATTTTGGATTTTGCATTTTGAATTCTTCATTCAGTCAATGACCTCATTCTTCTTGTTGTGAGCCTCGATGATTTCGTTGATTGCTGTGATGTCACTTGGCTCAAACTCAGACAGGTCTATAGGCTTGAGTGTTGGAGCAACTGTTTCCTGCTTTGCAGATTCCCCAGCTGTATTCTGAACGGTTGTCTCTGTTGCAGTAACCTCTGGCTTTACAGGTTCAACAGGTGTCTCAGAAATTGTTGCCTCAGCTTCTTCAATCGTTGGAACTACAGGGCTTTCAACAGTTGGAGTCGCAGGTGTTGCCTCTGTGGCAGTAGGAGCTGTTACTTCAGCCATATCTGCTGTGTCAAATACAGGCATTGGCTGTTTCTGCTCTTCTGCTGTTGCTTCTTTTGCCTTGTCCTCTTCTGCCTGAGTTTCGAAGAACTCCTGCTGATGGAAACTGTCTGTCACATCTGCAAGGTCAAAGATGGTTGGAATCTTGAGCTCCTTCATCTCCTGATTCTCACAACGGAATACACGACCAGGGAACTGAGAGAGAAGGTTCATGTTGTGGGTAATCATGATTACCGTTGAACCTGCCTTGCTGATGCTTTGGAGCAGCTCCGTGATGCGCTTGCTTGTCTCCACGTCGAGGTTGCCTGTAGGCTCGTCGGCAAGGATAAGCTGAGGACGGTTGAGGATAGCACGGGCGATACTGATACGCTGTTGCTCACCACCACTCAGTTCGTTAGGCATCTTGTAGCCCTTGGTTGTCATACCTACCAGTTCGAGTACATCCTTGATGCGCTGGTCAATCTCACGCTTGTCCTTCCATCCTGTTGCCTTGAGCACGAAACGGAGGTTTGCCTCCACTGTACGGTCGGTGAGGAGCTGGAAATCCTGAAAGATGATGCCAAGCTTACGACGTAGATCTGGTACGTTCTTCTGCTTCATCTTGAGCATATTGAATCCAAGTACCTCTGCATCGCCCTCGTTGACAGGAATCTCCGCATAGATGGTCTTGAGGAGGGAACTCTTACCAGAACCCACCTTACCTGTTATGTATATGAACTCACCCTCGTTGACTGTGAAGTCCACATTCTTCAGGACAAGCTGTGCATCCTGATAAATATTGACGTTTTTATAGTTGATTAAAGACATAGACCTTGTTGAATCTCAAATCTCAAATTTTTGATTTATGCCTCCGGAACAAGGACAGCTTCCGAATGGTTATTTTTAATTTTTAACTTTTAACTCTCGCAGGAGCTTAGTGCTTATGCCAGTTAGGATCGTGGCGAACGGCAAGTTCACTTGCAAGATCCTCAATCTTGAGTCCCTTAGAAGTGAGGAGTACGATGAGGTGATAAATCATGTCTGAAGCCTCATATACGAGACGTTCGTTATTGTTGGCTACAGCCTCGATAACTGCTTCGAGTGCCTCTTCTCACACCTTCTGTGCCATGCGGTGACAACCGTCGAGGAAAAGGCTTGTTGTGTATGAACCCTCTGGCATCTCCTTATGTCGCTTCTCGATGAATCTCTGAAGCTCTGCAAGGAACATGAGAGGATTCTCGTTCTTCTCGTTCCAGCAAGTGTCTGCTCCAGTATGGCATACAGGTCCTACAGGATTAACCTTGATAAGAAGTGTGTCGTTGTCACAGTCGTTGAGAATCTCAACAACGTTGAGGAAGTTGCCGCTTGTCTCGCCCTTTGTCCATAGGCGCTGCTTTGTGCGGCTGTAGAATGTTACCTTTCCTGTATCTACTGTCTTCTTATATGCTTCTTCGTTCATGAAACCAAGCATAAGTACCTTGAGTGTCTTAGCATCCTGGATGACGGCAGGTACAAGTCCGTCCATCTTCTCGAAATCGATTGTCATTATATTCTAACGTTTATGCCCTCTTTTAAGAGGTATTGTTTTAATTCTGTGATTGGTATCTCTCCAAAGTGGAACACGCTTGCTGCAAGTGCTGCGTCGCTATGTCCGTTGATGAATGTGTCGCGGAAATGTTCCTTCTTGCCTGCACCTCCAGAAGCGATGATTGGAATGGTGAGACTGTCTGAGAGTCTGCGGAGTGCGACGTCTGCAAATCCTGTCTTCACGCCGTCGTGGTTCATGCTGGTGAAGAGAATCTCGCCTGCACCACGTTCGTTGGCTTCCTTTGCCCATTCAAAGAGGTCGCGTCCTGTGTCAAGTCGTCCGCCGTTCATGAAACAGTTCCATTTACCGTCAATCTCTGGATGTCCGTTTGGATGGACTGTATCGTCGATGCACTTGGCATCAATGGCAACTACGATTACCTGACTGCCGAAGTGGGTTGCAATCTCGTCGATGAGCTCAGGACGACGAAGAGCTGCTGAGTTGATGCTCACCTTGTCGGCACCTGCAATGAGAAGTCGCTCAACATCGGCAAGTTCGTTAATACCTCCTCCCACGGTGAAAGGAATGTTTATCTCTTCAGCTATGCGAGTTACGAGTTGTGTGAACGTCTTACGTCCCTCGTGGCTTGCCGTTATGTCAAGATAGACAAGTTCGTCGGCTCCCTGCTCAGAGTATGCCTTACCCAGTTCTATCGGGTCGCCTGCATGGCGGAGGTTTACGAAGTTCGTACCCTTTACTGTCTGTCCGTCCTTGATGTCAAGGCAAGGTATGATTCTTTTTGCTAACACAATCCTGTTATAATTATAAATTAGGAATGAGTAATTAGTAATAGCCGTCCAGAAATAGTCAAAGCTTATTACTCATTACACATTGCTCATTACTCATTTAATTAAATGAACTTTGCGAGTTCTTCCATCTTTATCTTTCCCTCGTAGATGGCTTTGCCGAAGACTACGGCTGGAATACCAGCCTTGTCAAGTGCTTCGATATCTTCTATACAGCTCACACCGCCACTTGCAATGAGGTGCATATCAGGGAACTCTGCCATTATCTGCTTGTAGAGGTCGATGGCTGGGCCTTGTAGCATTCCGTCCTTTGAAATGTCCGTGCAGAGCACGTTTGTTATTCCCTTGGCGGTGTAGCCCTGAAGGAAAGGCATAAGCTTGTTGTCACCCTCTTCCTTCCATCCGTTGATGCTGATAAGTCCGTTCTTGACGTCAGCTCCGAGAATCATCTTGTCGGCACCATACCTTTCAAGCCATGTTCCGAAGAGCTCTGGATTCTTTACGGCAATGCTTCCCACAGTTACGAGTGATGCTCCTGAGGCAAAGGCTATGTCGATATCTTCGTCCGACTTGATGCCACCGCCGAAGTCAATGACAAGCGATGTATGCTCGGCTATCTTCTCAATCGTCTTGTAGTTGATGACATGCTGTGACTTTGCTCCGTCGAGGTCAACGGTGTGAAGTCGGCGTACGCCTGCACCTTCAAACATCTTGGCAACCTCAACAGGGTCTTCGTTATAGACCTTCTTGGTGTCGTAGTCGCCTTGGGTGAGACGGACGCATTTGCCGTCAATTATATCTATGGCTGGAATTATCTCTATCATAGTTCAAGAAAGTTTTTGAGGATTCTTTCGCCCACGCTACCGCTCTTTTCCGGGTGGAATTGTGTGGCGTAGAAATTGCCTTTGTGCAGAGAACTGCTGTAAGGCTGTATGTAGTTTGTCTCTGCTATTGTGAAGTCGCAGAGAGGAACATAGTAGCTATGCACGAAATACACGTATTCAGGCATCGTGAAACCCTTGTAGAGTTCGCTCTTGCAGTTCTCTATCGTGTTCCATCCCATCTGAGGCACCTTGTCTTCATGATGCTGTGGCATGAATCGTTTCACATCTACATCGAACACTCCGAGACACTCTGTGTCATACTCTTCTGAATGGCGACAGAGCAACTGCATTCCTATGCAGATGCCGAGTACTGGCTGTGTGAGTGAGAGAATGACCTTGTCGAGTCCATGCTCACGGAGATAAGCCATTGTCGTGCTTGCTTCGCCTTGTCCTGGAAATATTATCTTGTCTGCCGTGCGCAACTCCTCTGCGTCGTCAGTAAGTATCGGGTCGTATCCCAATCTTTTTACTGCATTGACTACAGAGCGGATGTTGCCTGCGTTGTATTTTACTATTGCTACTTTCATTATGTTCTTTTCGTAGGGGGATTCTAAAATCTCGTATAAACTTACAAGTTTAGATAGCCTTTACACCTAAATTGTCGGCAAAGTTACAATTTTTTATTAAGTTACGGCTCAAATACTTGACTTTTTCGTGCATTATACTTTGTTTTTGTGTTATTTTGTTTTGCTTTTATACCTTTTTGCTTTAACTTTGCAAAGAAAAAATATGTAACTTCCGTTGTGAAAGTTGAAAAAACACTTTACATGAACAATTCTGAGAAAAAAGTCAAGCGTCTTATTCTTGAATACTTGGGCATTGTGCTCGGATGTGCAATGGTATCGTTTGCATTCGTCGTTTTCATCAGTCCGTACAAGCTTGTGCCTGGTGGTGTCATAGGTATCTCTATCGTGCTTCATAATCTATTGCCAAACATACATGTAGGTACATTTTGCTACATGATAAGCCTTCCGTTGCTTGCCCTCTCTTATTTCTTTCTCGGCAAGGGCATTGGCTTCAAGACACTTTTGGCATCTGTCATATCGCCATTCTTCATGAACATGTTCACGTATCTGCTTTATCCTGCAGAAGGTTTGCAGAGCCTTGACCCGTCACTCCTTTGTGGCGGTAACCTTGACTTGTCGCATGACTTGATGCTTACGTGTATTCTTGGTCCAATCATCATCGGGGTGGGAGAGGGTATCATCATCCGTAGTGGAGCTACATCTGGAGGGTCTGACCTTATGGCAATGTTCATACAGAAATATCTGAAGGTTAAGTTCTCACATGCCTTGCTTGGTGTTGACTCAGCCGTTGTCCTTTTCGGTCTTCTTGTCATCGGTATGGGACTTGGCTCTGGTGGCACGGAGTCTCACTCATGGGTACTCTCTGGCTATTCTATCATCTGCATTACCATCATGTCACGTGTGGCAGGTTTTGTTATCACGGGAACAAAGAATGACAAACTTATGTTCATCATCACCAAGGACAAGGAACGTGTGCGTCGTTTCATACTTGAGGAACTTGACCGTACAGCCACCGTCATCCCTTCCACAGGTCTTTATACAGATCAACAACGAGATACGTTGATGATTGTCGTCCACATGCGTGAGGTCGAGATTGTTACCACCAATCTCAGCGACATCGATCCCGATTGTTTCGTCGTCGTTACCGATGCCTACGACACCTACGGTGAGCGTTGGTCAGAGTTGCCTGACAAGAGGTAGGGGGAAATTAAGAATTAAGATTTAAAATATAAAAAGTGGCTCGCACGTCTAAGGTGCGAGTCACTTTTTCTCTTTTTATAGGGTTTGTGGTACGAAAAGGTAATCACTGGTATTTTTTAACATTAAGGATATTATGAAAGAGCATATCTATAACAGAAAAGATATATTTTGATGTGATGCCTTTTTCATACTAAAAAAACTTGATATACTGTATTTGTAACACATAATGTGTTTTATTTTAATGTCAAAAGTAGAATGACAATTGCAATTATAGCAACAAGTGACACAGCATTGATAATTATGCTATATTTTAATTTGTTTTTTATTTCATTTAA